>JALLON010000063.1 GCA_027717925.1 Acidobacteria bacterium AH-259-G07
CTATCGACGCTCGTGCGATCACCTTCACCGAGGGTTCGCGCGCATTCTTGACTTCAACGCTCCCTTTTCCACCAAACGGTTCAGGATGGTCTTGACCGTGGTGTAGGCCCAGGACTTTTCCCCCTCCAGAGCTTCGAGGACATCCCTGGCACTGGCTGGGTATGGCTGTCTCTCCTCATCACGCTCCACTCGGCATCGGTCAAAGGTCTCGAATCGCTCATCAGCGCGTGCTTTCAAAAACGGTTGCCTTCCCTCTGTCCCTGTGGTATTGTGAAATTCATGACCTGTCGACCAGAGCGCCATGGGGCGGCGACGGTGGTGATTCTCATCGCTTGTAGTACACTCTCACTCTTCGCTGAGCAGGGGCGCGAACCATTCTCACCGGAAGCAATCCGCTTGAAGAAGTTTGGAAGGGTTAGGGGAGACCTATAATTCAAGAAAAAACAATACTGGCTGCCACTTTGCTCCTCCTGGTGATTGGCGGCTGTTCCTCGCAAAACAGCGTTGAATTGCTCCCAATACCGGACCGGCTCGTGGTCATGACGATCGACGACGGTAACAAATCGGATATCACCTACGTCGCTCCCCTACTGAAACAATACGGTTTCGGGGCAGCCTTTTATATCACTGAGGCGGGTATGAGGGGTTTGGGTTTCGGAAGGAAAAAGAGTGTTGAGGCTGTCGAACGTCCGGAGAACTTCGTGACCTGGGAGGATGTTCGCAAGTTGCATGAGGACGGCTTTGAAATCGGAAATCATACAGAGCTGCACTTTAACCTTAGAGAGCTATCCAAAGACCAGATTCGAGCAGAGCTTGAACACATCGAAATGCGCTGCCGAGAGCACGATATTCCCGTCCCTACAACGTTTGTCTATCCAGGTTCTCACCACAGCATCGAGGTTGTGGAGGTACTCGAGGAAAAAGATTACCTGTTCGCACGTCGTGGAGTTGGGCCCGAATTTCCCGATAACGGTCAGGGTGCCCGTGGACCGGTCTATAATCCCGCGGAAGACCATCCTCTGCTGGTCCCCACGACGGGTTACGCGGGCCCGGAATGGGGGTTTGAGGATCTGGTTTGGGCCGTGGAACAAGCAAAAGATGGAAAGATCGCCGTGTTGATTTTCCACGGCGTGCCGGGTCTGCATCATCCGTGGGTCATTACCGAACCCAGCGATTTCGAAAGGTATATGAAGTACTTGAAAGATCAGAACTGCACGGTTATTGCAATGCGCGACCTGGCCAAATACGTAGATCCCTCTCAAGGTCCAAAGGATCCCTATGAACCCATCCAAAGACGGCTGGCGCTAGAAACGGCAGCGCCCAAGTCGGATTAGAGCAGGGACTTCTGGACTAGAAAGCTCAGGGAGGATTCTGCTAGAATTACTTTGACGCTGACGGATCGGGTGGATATTTTAGGCAGGACAGAACTGCCGCTCACGCGTGAAATCCCAGTGCACCAAAGATTAGCTCGAGTGTTGGGACAGCAAGGTTCTCTTCCACCGCGGGAGACACCCGGGAGGCTTCCGAGTCTCTCGATCGGTTGTCGGAGCCGCCAAGGAAATCTGTCGAAACACACTTCGGGGGAGAGATGAGCAGGAGCAAGTCGTCAATACCTTTCATGATGACTTTACTGGCGTTGCTCCACTTTCTATCCGGCTCTGCCGAAGTGCAGAGTTTTCGCCCTATGTTCGAACACCTTGAAAAGAAGGCCGCCGAGCTGGAAGCGTTGAAAGATACCAAATGTTGGACGTCTCTGAAGCAGTTGGAAACCTTTATCGCCGGAGCCCAGCTTTCCCCGGCGACCACGCATTTGAAAGCCGCGGTTGTCATGAACTACATCGACCAGGTGTGGCGGGCAGCCGCCGGAGACTCCAGCCGTCAAGCACCCATTGACGCAGAGACCTTCAATCGTGTCTTGGAGGAGAAGTTTCCCTATCGTCTGGTGGCACTGCTTGAATATCGCGTCGGGTTAAAGGATTGGACCCTTAAGATTCCGCGCCCAGACATTGACAATTACTTGGCGACGGTAGAACCGATTCGGCTTGTGCAAACCCTGGTTCAGCAAGTGGCGCAACAGGATCCGGACCGGCCTTCGCTCTCTCCCGAGGCGATAGATTCTGCCTGTTTCCTGGCAGCATTTCTGAGTGCGGCGGTCTTGAAAGAGGCCAATAACGCCGCCCGGGAGAATGGACACGGCACGATTGGCGACCAGGATGTCTTGGCGGCCGATCTCAGAATTGGGGCGGCGGCGCGGCTCAACAGCCATGATCCTGCTGGACGACCCAAGAACCTTAAAGTGGTCGTCCTCCCCGAGGAAGACCTGAGAGAAACGATGCGCACCAATATTCGCCAGAAGATTGATGCCCTCGATGTCTTCAATACTCGCTACTCTCGTGAAAAGCTCAATCGGGTCTTCACTGCCGATCTCGGCCGCCATGAGACGGAATGGGCGGGACTGCCGGTCGACACCCAGGCGTCGAAAGTCTACAAGGAGAAGTACCTCGTCGAGGCAGCTAAGCAACTGTACCTGTCTTGCGACCGACAGCATCCTGACAGCAATCTGTTAACCGGAGCAGAAATGCTGGAGATGATCGTCAGCTTTTATCCTTTCGTGACAACCTACGTTGGCTTGGTCAACCTGCTGCCCACTAGCGAGGGTGTCACCAACATTTGGGTGGAAGAGTTTGAAGCGGACTCGTTTCGTGATTCAGCCTGGCACTGGAAGGCTCTCGACAAAATGCTGGAGCAAATGGAAATGTCCGGGGAGAGCCCGCCTCCAATGGATCTGTATGCCATGGAAGAGCTCAGCGAGTTTCTGTCCGTCTACGCTGTGTCGGTCCTCAAGGTCGCCGGTATCCTGGCGCGAAATGCTGGAGAAGAGAACGTCACGTTGACCGCACTGGATAGGGCTCGGCAGGCCTACGAAGAAGAAGTCCGTCGACACCGCCGGGCGCTGTCAGAGGACAAGGTCGAAAGCCCATCAGAATCCAGCCGGGCCAGCCAAAGGGAAGCGGTCCAGCACGAGCTCGAGCAAGCCTACATTGATGAACAGTTTACCGACGTGACTGAGCGATCGGGAATCGACTTCCAGCACCAGTCGTCGGAAATGGTCTTGAATTATCGGTTTTCACCCGACAGCGAGGCGGCAACAAAGGCCGCTCGTCTTTCTCTAGTCAATAGCAGATTTCCACATTTGGAGATCGGGATCGCGGGCGGGGGAGTCGCCGTAGAGGACGTTGATGGTGACGGCCTGCTGGATATTTACCTCGTCAACGGCCACAAGGACCGGCTCTACCGAAACCTGGGTGGGCTTCGGTTTCAAGAGATCACCGAGGCCTCCGGCTTGGCAAACCAGGGAGAGGGGAGGGGAGCCTATTTCGCCGACTACGATGGCGATGGTGACGCGGATCTGTTTCTGACTCAGGTGTACGCGCCCAATCGTCTTTTTCGCAACCGCGGTGACGGGCTTTTTGAGGACGTCACCAGGGAAGCTGGCTTGCCTCTGAGGACTGATCTCATCAGCCATTCGGCGGTATGGTTCGATTTCGACAATGATGGTTTTCTGGATCTCTATGTCGGAAACTTTGGGGACTGGCCGGCCGGCCGGCGGCCTGTCGTGGGACAGAGTTCACGAAATGGCCAGGCCAACCTGCTCTACCGGAATAATGGGCGTGGTGGATTCGAGGACATCACGGAAAAGACAGGTGCGGGCGACGTGGGATGGACTCACGCGGTTTCCCATTTCGACGCCAATAATGATGGGTGGCAGGATCTGTACCTGGCCAACGATTTCGGGGAAGACGTCATTCTGGTCAACTTCATGGGAGAGCGCTTCATCGATGACACTCCAAAGACGCTGAAACAGAAGTTTTATCACAGCATGAGCGTGGGCTTCACCGATTTCAACAGGGACGGGGTCGAGGATGTCTACGTCAGCAACATCGCCATATTCTCGTTTCTTACCAAGTTAGTAAAACCGGGTGTGGAGACGTTGATTCCGACAAGCAGGGAGACCGTGCAAAATCTGCGAATGATTGAAACGAACCTGTTTCTGGTCAGCTCCGGAGAAAGTTTTGTAGACCGACACCATCAGCTTTTCGACCGTAGCCCGGAGGATTGCGGCTGGGCGTGGGATGCGGATTTTTTTGACTTTGACAACGACGGACAGGAGGACCTGTACGTGGTGAATGGTCGTGAGCCGGACGTCATGAGCTATGACCGGCAGAGGAACGTACTGTTCAAGCAGTCCAATGGCCATTTCTACGATATTTCGAGCGGCAGCGGAGCGGACTTCCGATCCAACGCCCGAGGTACGGCTTACGCGGATTTCGACCAGGATGGCGATCTGGATATTATCCTGAACAATTTCCATTCAGCGGCTGTTCTCCTGCGCAACAATTTGCAGCGGAGAAACTGGGTGCGTCTCAGGCTCGAGGGGCGGGCTTCAAATCGAGACGCCGTAGGCGCTCGGGTGAAACTCTTCACTGCAGTGGGCGTTCAAACGAGGACCGTCCGCGGCGGCAGCGGATTCCTGTCCAAGGACCCATATGCTCTGCACTTCGGGTTGGGTAGGGGAGAAAAAATCGACCGAATCCACATTGTCTGGCCAAGTGGTCGCAGCCAGACCATCCGGTCGCCTGCCATCAACCGGGAACATCGCATTATCGAACCGTCCTGATGCGGGCGGTCACTCTTCTTGAAGCGATCGCGCATGGCGCAATTCGGGGTCTCGTTGGGCTCGGGCGGAGTACATCACTGTGACCGGAGAAATGCGGTCGGACGCGGATAATCTCAGTCCACCGACCGGCGCAGCATTCCTAATACCGGAGGAGAAATCGCATGGCAAGAAAAGGCTGGTTCTGTTGCGGGGAAGATCCGTAATCTTGGCTGGAATGTGGGCCGCATCTTGATCTGGACTCTGGCGACGAACCTGCTGATTCTGCTGCTTGTTTTTGTGTTCTGCAGTCTCTTCCTCGATCCAGCTTGGCCCGCTTGGGCAGTGCGTGAAGCTGCCGAGTACGTGATTCCACGGGTTTTCACTGTCCAAAGGGCCAGATCTCGCTATGGTCCCTTGGTCCTGGGCTATGCCGACGGCATAGTGTGGGGCCGGGGGAGACTTTCGAGTCCTTCTTTCCACACGTGAGGAGGGTCAGTCGGTTACCGGCCATCTGGAAGTCTTCCGCCTGGGTAGTGCTGAAAATGACCATCGCCAGTTGATGTGGTCCCCCCTGCAACGCATTAATGAGTCCGTGGGCATCCATTCCGAACATGTCAGGGTCCACCTGAATATGTGCCGAGGGAACCAGCCGGCCACCTGCCATCGGAAACTTGAACTCGCCTGTGAGTCCTGGAATTTCGCTCACGCCGTCCAGGATAGGCATAACCTTTCCCTCCGTAGGCCCGTAGGTGTCCCTTCATGCAGATGTCAAGGGAAATCATGAGCTGATCAAGATGACCGGCAGCAATTAATTCCATGATGTTTTTGACTCTAACACGGTTAAAAGACGATCGGTTTTGACATTCTCTAAAGTCTGAAAAGAGCCTCGCGGCCATCTTATATGTAACTTCTCAATCCTTGCTCTTGTTCCCAGACCAAAATGAAGGCGTAAGTCACTGCCGGAGAGGTAACTGCTGCCGCTGCTGACCTCTTGCAATTGGCTTGTTTTCCCTCCTGTTTCAAGCCAAACACGAGCACCGATCGCGTCTCGGTTACTTCTAGTCCCCCTTAGTTCTAGCAGAAGCCAGTGACTTTCATTTTGGTTAGGATTATACAGAAGATAGGGCCGATCATCCAAATTTGAAACGACTGCATCGATATTCCCGTCATTGGTCAAATCCCCAAAGGCGGCACCACGACCCACATGTGGACTGTAACCGAGTTTCTGGGCAACATTGGAAAAAGTTCCATTCCGTTCATTGTGATATAGAAGGTCGGCCTGTTTGTAGGATAAGTCGGTTCGTTGCTCGACTTCCGGGTAGAGGTGGCCATTGACCACCATCAGGTCCTTCCACCCATCCAGGTCGTAGTCAAAGAACGCGGTTCCCCAACCCATAAACGGGAAGCCATCTCGAAGTCGCGCCTTCGTGGTTGCGTCGAGGAAAAAACCATCCCCTAGGTTGCGATAAAGGGTATTAGTATCTTGGGCAAAATTGGTCACAAATATGTCCAAATTGCCATCGTTGTCGTAATCTCCTACGGCGACACCCATGCAGGCCTGCTCCAAGCCGTCTTCGTTAAGGGCGACGCCACTCAGTAGCCCGACTTCGAGGAATGTTCCATCACCTTGATTTTGATAAAGCAGATTTGGAGTAGAATCGTTAGCGACAAAAATGTCCAGATCCTGATCATTATCGTAGTCGAAGGAAACCACTCCCAAACCGTAATAACGTGGGTCCGTAATTTTGCTGACTTCTGTTGCGTCAACAAAGGTTCCGTCTCCTCGGTTCCGATAGAGGACATCAGCTGCTCCAGGAAGCCCTTGTGGCCCGCACATCACTTCTAAGCTCAAGTATGAACAAAACTCACCTTTTAACTCCGGTGGAGGCTGAGTCACGTCAAGCTCTAGGTAATTTGCCACGTACAGATCTACTAGACCATCGTTGTTGAAATCACCCCAGGAACATCCAGTGCTCCACCCTCCATGATCCGTCCCGGAACTGCGGCTGATCTCTTTGAAGGTACCGTCTCCCTGGTTTTCGAACAAAACGTTGGGCCCAAAGTTGGTTACGTACAGATCCGTATCTCCGTCATTGTCAAAGTCTGCCGCAGCACAACCCATGCCCCAGCCCGGATCTCCCACCCTGGCTTGATCAGTAACATCGACAAAAGTGCCATCTTTGAGGTTCTTAAAAAGATAGTTTCTGGCACGATTCGACTCCATTTTTCTTATGTAATCCTCGACGGTGGAGCCATTGACCAGATAGATATCCAGCCAGCCGTCATTGTTGTAATCAAAGAGGCAGACCCCGCCGGTCATTCCTTCGACCAGATACTTTTTGTTGGTTGGATGACCTGATCGAATAAACCCACTGATTCCACTTTGATACGCGGAATCTTGAAAAATTACGGGATCGGACTCGTTAGAAAAACCTGGGGGCCTGCTCACTATCAAGGTGGTCAGAAGCAAAATCGGAAAAGCTCGCACACAAGCACTTTTCATCTGCGCCGGGATAATACCTCCTCTTGGTAGAGAGCAGGCTAACTCATTTGTGCTAAATAGCTCCTCAGCTTCCGGAGCGCCTCGAGCCAGCTCGACTGGTCTCCGCCTAAAGGGCCCACGGTGTCGAACTGAAAATTCCCGTCCAATAATTGTTCCAAATCCTGAAGCTTTTTCTGAGCGGCAGATAGCAGATCTTTTTGCTCCGTTCGATTGTCGGCCGACAGCAGCTTGTGATAGGCAGCGAGCAGCTGCGCGAAACCGTCTCCAACCTCAAGGCCTTTTCTTAGGTACTCGACGTCCTCTCGAGCGCCTATCTTCAGATCCTGACTGGAGAGGGCCCCATCGGCAAAGCCACCGGCCGTTTGATTGACCTCTGCTTGAAGCTCCCAAACTCGGGCCAGCCTGCCATGCCATTCGCGGGAGGTAACCCTTTCCTGGCGATCGGCGGCAAGACCTCGGCGAATCTGCTCTTGTTCTCGATGGGTCAAAACAATAGAAGATGAATCTGTGGGATCCCAAAACCTGGAATCGCTCTCCAGCACACCAAACAACACCACCAGTGCATGGATCCGTTCGTTAAAATGGGGAACAAGCAACCCTTGCTTGGTGCGAGGTTGTTTTTCGAAGTGGGTAAAGTATTTCTTCATTGATTTACCCGCTTCGTTGCCATAGATTTTTTGGCAGGCTAATTCCAAAAAGCCTCCGGCTCCGAAGATCTCTTCTGGCATCACCTGATTCGCATTCAAGGCCTGCCAAAGCTGTTTGATTTGCCGATAACCCTGAGGACTTCGATAGCCTGGCGAGTTGGAATTCCAGGCAAAAGCACCGTTGAGAAGCTGCAGCGGTTCCTGGTGTACACCTCCGCTGAAGTTATAAAGCGTCTCCGCTCCTTTGAAGTGCCCGTTTAGCACTGCGGTGGCAGTGAAAGGGTAATTATTCACGTAACCCTGGCTTCCGCCAAGAAAAAACACAAAGGCGTTAGAGAGCAGTGCCCGAGACTCCATGCGTTCGCGAAAGGCCCCCATCCATCTTTGTCCACTCTCCGCCTGGGAAAAAATCTCGCGAAAGCCGATTTCCAGATTCCGGTGTTGGGCCATGAGTGAAACCACGTTTTCCCACAAATCTAGAACGTTGTTCCAGTCCTGGCCGGACTCTTCCCGGAGACGGTAAACAGGAGAAATCATAATGATGGTGCAATCTTTGCTGGCGTCATAACCCGTATCGCTGTTTTTCACCCGCAAGACTGCCTCCAGCAGTTTTGAGTATCCATATGCCAAGGCACCCGCTCCCCCATCCTTGGCCTTCAGGTTATCGTTAGGCCAGCGAACCCGGCACCGGTAATCCCGATCAAGCCATGTCTCCTGAGTGGGATCAAAATCCCCCTGATCTTCATGGTGAATATACAGTGCTCCGGGTTCCACCGATCGCACAAATTCCTCCAGCTCTTTGACCTTTAACTTCATCAATTCGTCATTGGCCCGACAGGTTCCCAACGTGGGCAGATACGCCTCGCTTTCGGGAGTGGATAGGATGTCTCCAGCCAGGCACCTGTACACGCTTCCGTAGGGGTAGGAATGGCGGTTCAGGTAGACTCTGCCGATGTTGTGTTCCGGACGAACCGCCCGGGCCATGTAATTAGCCCCATAACCTCCAAAAATCAACTTGATACCGCGTTCTCTTGCGTAGCGGTTCAGCTCTCGCATCATTCGGGCATAGCCGGGAATTTTCTCGGCTGTCCATCCGAATCCGTCAAAGAAAACCATATTAATCTTGTATTTCAGACAAAAATCGAGCTTCCGCTTGATCCGGTCCAAGTACTTTGCTTTTCCATCGCCCCAGTCATAGGCCCATCGATTGATTTCCGCCTGGAGAAGCCAGTCAGCGGCAGCGCGATAACGAAAATCCGGGTAGTCTCGGATGTGCACTTCCGGGATCTTCAATTTGCCTGTCTCACTGTTCCACAGCTGTAACACCGTGGTCACCGCGTAAAGTACCCCCTGCCCGCTTCCTCCTACCAGTGCCATGCGCCGACTCGCGCGATCGACACGAAGAACGTAACCTTGTTCTCTGGTGGAGGGGTCGGACAACACCCGCCGATCGTCTTCATCAAGCAGATCAGAAACCCGGGCGTTCAAAGGATTCTGGGCCGACCAATCCAACAGATAGATCACTGGCGCTTTTGGTGATCCAGAGGCTTCAAGCAGAAGCAGTGCTCCGCCGCTGTTGCGGCTTTCGTCGGTCAAGATTTTTCTGGCCAGCAACTCTTTGTTCGAGCCGCCAGTTATAATTGCAGCGCCGGCGAGCTCGAGACTTTCAGTTCCAGCCTCATAAAGCTGAGGGTGCGGGATGATCTGGGAATCTTGCGACAGGGCAAAGCAAGGCAACACGATCCAGGGGATCCATAATCCGGCTTTCCACGAGCCGCCAAACTTGCTCATGCCAGCCTCCTTTCTCTAGATTGGCAGGATTAGCTTGAACTTTCATTTGTCAAAAACTACTTTTATCTTGTTTACTCGGCGTAATCAAGATGGATTTCTGACCGAGTCTCCACTATAATTGTTCACCGAAGGTTATTGTTTGCGACTTTTCTAGAATCGTGGGTTGGAATTAACTGATCTGGCTTCCCGACAGCTGCACTGCAAGAAGGTACAGTTTGTTGGTGCTATTAGAGTGACGAAAGGTCCAGAATTCTTTATGAACTGGCAAGTCCGAATCCGGCCTTTCAAGGTGCTCTCCCTACTGGTTGCCCTTCTGCCCATATTCTTTCGAGTTTCCGTCCTGGCCCAGACTGTGGAAGAAGAGGAGGATCGGTATAAAAGGTGGCTGGAGACAGATGTCAAATACATTATTGCTCCCGAAGAAAAGGGAGTCTTCTCGAGTCTGACAATCGATGACGAGCGCGATGCTTTCATCGAACAGTTCTGGAGGCGAAGGGATCCTGATCTCTCGACTAGCCTCAATGAGTACAAAGAGGAACACTATCGGCGAATCGCATACGCCAATGAGCGCTTTAAATCTGGGATTTCTGGATGGAGGACGGATCGTGGCAGGATTTATATCATGTTTGGTCCGTCCGACGAGATCAAGAGCCATGTAGGTGGACACTATAGAAGAGAGCCTTACGAAGGCGGTGGCTACACACAGGCATTCCCCTTTGAAATATGGCGCTATAACTATATTGAGGGTGTGGGTTCTGACGTGGAGATTGAATTTGTGGATCCGACCATGACGGGGGAGTTTAGACTTGCTCTCACTCCTGAAGAGAAGGACGCTCTGTTGTACGTGAGCGGTCCGGGAGGAATGACGTGGGCCGAACAGTCAGGTGTTCTCACCAGGGGGGATAGAATTCGTAATAAATACACTGCAGATCCCAATCAACCGATGTACACCCGCCGTTTGAAGGATTTGCCTTTCGAGCGTCTGCTCCAGTTGTTCCGAATCAGCCGGCCCCCTGAGATTCGGTTCAAAGACCTACAGAAAATGGTCACTTCCAAGGTTTATTATCGTCAAATCCCCTTCCAGTCGGCAGTTCACTATATTCGGCTAGCTGAAGATGATTTGCTGGTGCCGATCACGGTCAAGGTCAAAGACCGTTATTTGCAATTTACGAACGAATCGGGCGCGAACAAAGCGACCATAGATCTATACGGGATCGTGACCTCGGTGAACGGCCAAACCGCCTACGAGTTTGATGAGACTGTCTCGACTTATGTTCAAGATCTGGAGGAATTGGGACGGGAGCAATCTATCTATCAAAGAAAAATAAATCTTAAGCCAGGTCTTTATAAGCTAGAACTTGTTGTCAGAGATCGCAACAGTGAACAGGTGGGCAGCTCGCAAGAGCGCCTGTCCGTGCCCAAGCTCGATTCAGAACAGCTCCTCACCAGTTCCATCTTTCTGGCTCGAAGGATCGAACCTGTCGAAGATTGGGATCGTTTAAAAGACCCGTTCGTCCTGGGTCTTTATAAGGTCATTCCCAAGGTAGATCGCCAATATTGGCCCAGTCAGCTTTTGAAAGTCTATTTCGAGATTTATCAATTTCAACTCGACTCGGCTTCTCAGAAGCCCGAACTAAGCCTGACTTACCAAATTAGAAATGGGCAAGGTGAGACGGTGAATCAAATCGATGATACATCGTCACTGCTACTAC
>JALLON010000064.1 GCA_027717925.1 Acidobacteria bacterium AH-259-G07
AGAACCTTCTCTCCCTCAGGGGCTGCCAGGTCGTCGGGCTTTTTGACACGGATATCCACCGACTCCAAGAAATAGTACGCCGATTCAGCCTCCGCCCCTATGCCAGTGAGGGTGAGCTCTTCAGCGACGAATCGGTGGAAGCTGTTGTCCTCTCCACTCCCAGCCACATCCACAGGGAGCAGTGCCTGAAGGCCCTGGAAGCCAACAAGCATGTCTTCGTGGAAAAACCTCTCGCCAGTAACATGAATGATGCGCAGGAGATCTTGCGTGCTTCGGAGGCCAGCCGAAGAGTTGTGCAGGTGGGTTTTTGCGAGCGCTGCAATGTCAATTATCTGGAGGCCAAGAGGGCGATTGACCGTGGTCGTCTGGGCAGGATCCGGGCCATTCAAACTTCACGTTTCGCACCCTATGATCTGGGCGATCCAACCTGGGATCTGGGGATTCTGGATGTAGCCGTTCACAACCTCGACTTGATTCTGTGGCTTACCGGCCGCTTCCCAACCTCTGTGTTTACCAAGGCAGTTCAGGTGTATCGCGACAGCTCAATCCCCCATGCCGGCGTCATTATTCTTAACTTTGAGGACGGCAGCTTTGCAACAGATCACATTTATTGGGTCAAGGACCGGGAGCACCCTCTCAGCCATTGTGCCCGCTCTCGCATGTTCATTCAGGGTGAGGAGGGCTGTTTTGAAGTTGATTTGACCACCCGCCCATCAAGCCTGCTCGATCAGGAAGAATTCCGGCTTTTGGATTCGCTCGTCATTGGCGGACCCGAGTACTCCGGTTGTTTGAAGCTCCAATTCGAATACTTCTTGAGGTCGATTGAGGAAGGTGCCGAGGTGGTGGCACCAGTGGCGGATGCTGTTGCAACCCAGCGGTTGGTCGAGGCTGCCTTCGAATCACTTCAATCCGGCATCGAAGTCCCGCTCGTTGAGTAAGACAGAGCCCCTTGAAGGAGGCGCAGCTAGTTCATCCGTTCAGGCAATACCACACGTGACCTAATACCGGTCCCGCGAGACGCAATATGTCCCATGATGTTCCCCAGGTGGCACTTCAGGCCATCGACTACCTGCTGATTGGCCTGTATCTGTCCGCCCTGATTGGGCTTGGGCTCTACTACCGAAAGTACGCCCAGGAAGATCTGGAGCATTTTTTCCTGGCGGGACGGAGGTTTCCGGGATGGATGAGCGGCACCAGCTATGCCGTCACATGCATGAATGCCGACGTGGCACCCGCCTATTGTGGCATGACCGTGATTACTGGAGTCTATATCTGCTGGTGGTACATTTCTCGCTTCGGTTTTGGCCTCATGATCGGGGCCGTACTGTTTGCCGTGGTCTGGTGGCGGCTGAAGATCTTCACCTCGCCCGAGTTCTATGAACTACGATTTGCCGGCTGCGCTGCGATCACTCTGCGCACCTGGATATCCTTGCGAAGTGCCTTCATCGCAGTGGTGGCCTGAACCGGGTCCGGCTTGCTCGGCCTTTCCAAGATTTCGGAATCCGTGTTGGGGTGGGACAAACTGACTACTTTTGCCATAGTCCTTCCGGTCATTCTGTTCTATGTCATCCTCTCCGGATACATCGGCGTCGTATTGAGTGACCTCTTCCAGGCTATTATCCTGATCGCCGCGTCGATCATGATGATGGGTCTGGTGTGTCACGATTTCGGCGGGCCAGGCGGTCTCTACACAGCGCTGGTGAACCAGTACGGAGAGGCAGTCGTGAGCTGGCATCCTCCGCGGAGTCATGAGCTGCTGGGAGTTGTGGGAGTGATCGCGTGGACGGTGGGTACGGCGGTTGGATACGGCGGAGACCTGGCGCCCATGGCCGTTGCCATGGAGGGTCAGCGAGTGCTGTCCTGCAAGACTGCCCGGGAGGCCTCAAAGATGTACATCTGGGCCGAAGTGACCATGTTTCTCATGGTGGCAACACTGACCCTGCCTGCACTTGCGGCGATGGTGATGTGGCCGGGATTGCGCGATGGTTCTATCGACAAGGAACTGTCCTACGGAATGCTGATTGGCCACTATCTTCCACCGGGCGTGCTTGGTCTGGCGCTAGTGGCCCTTTTCGCTTCCATCATGTCGACAGTGGATTCGAACATGAACTTCGGCGGTCAGGTATTCATCAATGATGTCTACAAGCGATTGATACGCCCCGTCGCATCAACTCGGCATTACCTCCTGGTCGGCAAGTTGGTGATGTTCGTGATCATGAGTCTGGCGATCCTGGTGGCCACTCAGGACAGAACATCATCGACATTGTGGTCTTCATGCTCGGTTTGTCATCGGCTGAGATTACAGCCAATTGGGGGCAGTGGTGGTGGTGGCGGTTTAATGCACCCGCCCGTTTGGCTGCTTCCTTTGGTGGTCCCTTGATCTTCCTGCTCAATAAGTACGTGCTGTTCCGCTTTTTTATCCAGGGAGGTCAGGATACCGCCTATCTGGTCATACTCGTGTCAATAGTAGTCACGTGCCTGCTCTGGTTCCTTGTTGCCCTTCTGACCCGGCCCGATCCTGAAGAGAAGCTCATAGAGTTTTACAGGCGTACCCGGCCGATGGGGTGGTGGGGCCCGATAGCTGAGAAGACGGGCATCGAGTCTGCCGGACCGCGTCCGGTTTTCTCTGGACTTGGAATCGCCTTCCTGGGAACCGTGGCCGTGGCGGCAGGGACAATCGGCTTCTCTTGTCTGTACATTGGTCGCTGGGGTGTCACGGCTGTCGCTACCTTCATCGCCGTAGTCGCCGGCCTGGCTTTCAAACAAGCTTACAATAGCTTCCTGGCGTCGTCTCGGTCGGATCTGTGAGTGGTCCCCGCGCTAGCCCGGATTATTCATAAACTGCCGGCTGCAGTGCCGCCATGGCTCGCGCTGACTGCGTTACCCGTCCTCGGGCTCCTCGACGTAGTGCACGACTACGCCTGCGGGGCCCTCGGACGTAAAGCCTTGTCAGCACGGCCCTTCCGGCCCTTCGCTTCGGCACCCTATGCATAATCCGGGCTAGATCTCTCCAGGCGACACTTGCTGCCAGGATCTATTCCTTATTAAAGTAGGGGTTCGCCTCGCTGCCTCGAGCCGCCTGTTTGGGGCGGTCGCCTGGTTCATCTATTCCAAAGCCAATTGGATCGTCTTCAGCAAACGGTCGATCTGAACTTTGAGTTCCGACCTCCGCTCCCCCCGGGTCAATCACCTGTGGGAAGAAGCTCCGCGCCAGTCTGGCGGCTTGCTGGAGGTGATCTTGAGCCTGAATCAATAGCTCCCGGCCTGAATCGGGACTCCCAGTTTGGCGTAGCCGCATGGCTTCGTGAAAATCCATCAGTCCTCTGGCCATTGGGAGAGTAGTACGGGTGCTCTTTAGGAAAAACTCGATGTCCTC
This sequence comes from Acidobacteria bacterium AH-259-G07, assembly GCA_027717925.1. GTDB lineage: Bacteria > Acidobacteriota > UBA6911 > RPQK01 > JADFOI01 > JALLOL01. The sequence continues at coordinate 3,377 of JALLON010000064.1, forward strand.
CCGGGCTGACGCGGCAGGTGACGAATCAAGAGCCTCCAATAGATAAGCTTCCGCTTTTTCTGACATTTCCAGGATCAGTTGCCAGCGCTTCTTAAGGCGCCCATGCAGTTCCGGGCGACCCAACCCCAGGCGCCTCATTTCCTTGAGATACGCCTCATTGGTGATCTCGTCATTCCAGGTCTTGGAGTCCACGCCGAGGCTACGCCAGTGATAGGGGACTCCATAAACTTTGGGCCAAGTAAAAGGAAGGTAGTCCCATTTTCGGTTGTAGTAATAACGCCCCGGAGCGGTGGGGCTGGTTTTGTCCAAGAGTTCAGGAAGAAGGCGATACTCACTGTAGTACTTCATCATCGGCAATGCAGCCGACTTCCCGTAGAGGCTTTCACAGGCCCGGCGCAGAAAGCCTCGCTCTCCGAAGATTTCGACAGGAAGAACATTATTGTGAGCTAGCCCGTGCCACTGATCGACTGCCTCCTTGTTGCGTCGAGGATCCCGGTGAAAACCGGAGCCGTAAACATTCCAACTATACTCGGCATTGAGAAGGAGTTGGGGTTCCTGATAACCATCGCCGCCCGAGTTGTAGATACCCGATCCGCCCAGAAAGAGGGCATTCATAATGGGAGCCGATACCAACGGGTAGTCGTTCAGGAAGTGGCCGGCACCCGCAAGGAAGAATATGACTAACGGAAGTTCGACATCCGAAGCACGCATGACCGAGCTGAAGTGTTCGGTGAACCTTTTCCCTCCAAACGGTTGAGGAAAGACTTCACGGAACATGACCATCATGTTGGAGGTTTTGGGTAGCAACTTCCCGATCTTCCGCCACAGCTCCACGACCTCGCTCCAATCCTCTGATGACGGGGAATCGGGGAGATAGACTGGAGAGACCAGAATAATCCGACAGTCCTTCGAGGCATCGTACCCCGTTTCCATGTTCTTTACCTGGTTGACAGCATTGACAAGCCAGGAATAACCATGGGCGAGCCCGGCGGCCCCTCCCGTGGTGGAATTTAGGTCGTCATCCGGCCAGCGGCTACGGCATCTGGGATCACGTTTTCTCCAGACGTCCTGGGTGCCTTCGTAGCCCCCAAAATCCTCGGAATGAATGTAAAGGGCGCCCGGCTCGACAGCTTCAACATACGCCTTCAGTTCCTCGGCCTTCAGACGATTCAGGTCATCGTTAGCGCGGCAGCTCCCTAGCTGGCTGGGGTCCACACCTGATTTCCCTCCAGGAAATCCCATGCAGGAATATACGGCGCCGTCGGGATAGCTCTCGCGGTTGTAAAAAACCCTCCCCAGGTACGCTCCTTCTTCGTAGAGCGGCCCTGTCTGGTAGGCCATTCCGTAACTGGCCCCGTAACCCCCGAAAACCAGAGAGATTCCACGTTCCCTGGCATAGGCATTCAGCCTCCCCATCAGGCCGGGGTATTCTGGAAAGCGCCGATCCAGGCTCCAGCCAAAGCCATCGAAGATGATCATATTCATCTTGTACTTTAGAGCCAGATCTATTTTCCGTTTGGAAATCGTCTCAAAACCCTCCAGCCCCAGGCCCCGGTCGTAGGACCAGCGGTTGTTCTCAGCGTTAAGGACGAAATCCGCCATCCGGTATTCGAAGTGGGGATAGTCCCGGATATAAGCACGCCGTATGCTCAACCCTTGAAAACCCTCTTCCAACAGTTGCAACAGGGTCATGGCGCCATAAAGGATGCCTTGAGGCTGGCCGGCGATCAGCAAACTGTGAGCGTACAATGCGCGCAGGACGTAGCTCTGTCCTTGGCCGTCCTTGGAGAGGAGCTGCTGATCCAGGAAATTGAGCTCTTTCGCCAACTCTGCCTCAACCGGCAGATTTGCCAGGTGGATTTGAATCTCGCCATCGCCCCGAACCCCGATACCCACCTTGCCCTGGAGGCGAGAGTCCATTTTCTCAAAGGTGTCTTTCAGCATCCGAGCAGCCAATGAAACCTTGGGGTCCGGATCCGAACCGGTGACAATCCGGATATCGCCCGAGCCCGAGAGAACAATCCCGCCAGGCAGCATCTCAAGGTATTGCGGGGTAGGAATCAGGCCCCAGGCGCCGGAGACAACAGATTGGGGAGTGGACCCGGGGCTACCAAACGCCAAACTAGAAAAAGCGAGCAAGGCACCAATTCGGCCCGATTTCATAAGAAGTCCCTCCTGATTCAAAGGCTCATCTTGGCGAGCTTATCTCGCATAGTGTCGACGTAGAATTGCCACGACGACTGGTCTCCACCGCCCGGGTCGGTCATGTCAAAAGTGAAGGTTTCGTTCATAAAGCGTTCCACTTCATCGATCAGCCCTGTCGTCTCCTCGACAGCGCTGGTTGTGGCTCCCTTGTCAGCCTCTTGATAAGACTGATAGGCGCGGTAGAGAGCGGCCACGGCGTCCGAGAAGCGGTATCCGAGCTGAAGACGCTTGGAGAGATGGCTCAAGTCTTCCTCGTTACCGGTTTTCAAGTCGGCGGCCTTCAGGGCTTTTTCTACATCCTCGACCGCTTCCCGCGTCACTTCTCCTCGCAGCTTCCACATCCGTTCCAGTTTTCGATAAAGTTCCGTGCTCGAGATGTCCGGAGGGCTTCCCGCATTGGCGGCAAAAGCGGCCAGAGTCTCCCCTATGTCGGTACTAGCAAGTTCCTTTTCCCAGCTTCGCTGTGCATTCGCCAGGTTGTAGAACATGGTGTTCATGGGGTAAATCTTTCCCAGCGTCCAGCGGCCATGGCCCTCTCGGTAGTAGTCAGGGGGAGCAAACTCACGCTGCTCCCGGGAGCGCCGGTAATATTGATACATGTATCTGCCGGCCTCACTTCCATACAACTTCCGGCAGGCATGACCCAAAAACCCCTTCTCCGAGAAGATCTCTTCCGGCTCGACCAGGTTAACCTGATATTCCCGAAAACGTCGCTCTGTTTCGATCTGTTGGGTCGGTTCCAGGAAGAAGTTGCGAGCCTTGAGCTTCCACGCGTACTCGGCATTCAGAAGTTGCAGAGGTTCCTGAGCAAAGGTTCCGGAGAAGTTGTAGAAGGTGGTCGCACCTGCAAAGCTGGAATTGCCAATTGGGGCTGCAGTGAACGTGGAATCCGAATTGTAGTAGTTAGCGCCCTCTACCACAAAAACGTAGGTGCCGAAATCCAGGTCTTCCTCACGCAGCCTTTGGTTCAGCGCGAGAGGCCATGTCTGTCCGGGCCCTTCGAACGGAAACATCTCCCGAAATCCACCCTGGATTCTGGGCCCCTGATACTTGAGCTGCCTGAAGATGTTGACCCAGAGTTCCCGTACATTGTTCCAGTCCTGCCGGGCAGCCTCGATGGAATCGTGATGGTAAGGTGTTTTTCCGACTCCAAAGGCCATATAGACCGGTGAAATCAGCACTATGATGCAGTCCCTGGAGGCGTTGTAACCGGTCTCTTCATTCTTGACCGAGTAGATGGCATCCAACAGGCTGTTGTACCCGTGAGCTAGACCTCCTGCCCCGCCGTCCATTGCCTTCAAATCGTCGTTGGGCCAGCGCTTGCGGCAACCTTCGTCGCGAAGCTCCCATTCCGTCTGAGTCCTGGAATAGAGGCCCAGGTCCTCGTGGTGAATGTAAAGAGCTCCGGGCTCCACGGCCTGCACGAAGGCCGCGAGCTCCTCCTGTTTGAGCTGGTTCAACTCTTCATTACTGCGACAGGTTCCCAGGGTTCGCGGTGGAAAGCGCTCGTTTTGTCGCGCTATGCCAATGCAGGAGTAGATCTCTCCGTCCGGATAGGAGCGGCGATTGTAGAACAGTCTCCCCCGATAGGCGGGACTATTGAAAAAGCCCTGGTACGTCCCCAGTCCGTAGCCGGAACCATATCCACCGAAGAATAAGTGGATGCCCCTTTGCCGTGCGTACTGGTTTAAGGATCGCATCAAGTCGGCATATTTCGGTTCCATCGTCCAGCCGAAGCCGTCGAACTGGACTGCGTTGATTTTATATTTCAAGCAGAAGTCCAGCTTCCTTTTGATTCGTCGGATGAAGTTGTCCCGGCCGTCGCCGTAGTCATACCCCCAACGATTGGATTCCACATTCTGCAGCCAATCGGCGGCCACGCGGTATTTGATATCGGGAAAGTCCCGGACGTGCACTTTTGCCAACTCCAGCCTGCCCTCCGAGGAGTCCAGCAACTGGATCAAGGTAGTGGCCGCGTAGAGGACACCCTGATCGGTGGGCCCCACCAGCACCACATCCCGGTCTGCGACCCGAATCAGGTAGCTCTGCTCCGTTTCTTCGGGATCACGCAGAACGTCAAGATCTCCACTATCCAGATTCTCCAGCATTGGTTGGGTGGCCTCCTCCCCCTGCCAGAGCAGGAGGTGGATCTTCAAAGCCGCGCTTTCAGCTGCGCCCGCGGCTTCTGTCGTGGAGACCAGGTCTGTCCTTCCCGTCAACTCTGCAAGCCGCTCCCGGACGAGGTCGGCTGCCAGTTGCACCTTCAAAGAGGGGCCTTCGGGCAGCAGGATGACCACGCTGCCCGGACCTTCCGGGATCGCGACCGGCGCGCCAACAACAACCATCGATCGCGGATCCGGGATCACATAAGGCAGCGAAGCAGTATCCATGTCAGGTTGTTGGCAAGCACCTCCCAAAAGGAACCCAATAGCCACTGGTGTCGTGAAACACAGTCTCCTAAGCATGTCTGAAATCCTCCTTTGGAGGGAAATCCAGCGTCCCTGAGGCTTGGCTATACCGATCCACATATAGCTGGCAGTATCCCAATAAAAACTTTCCCTCTAACCAATCAGGATCTTCTTCGATAGCCTTCTGAAAATGGTGGAGCGCAGCTTCGTAGTCATCTTCCAAAAGATAACTCATCCCTTTCTGAAAGAGACCATTTGCCGTAGATGCTCCCGCCAGTACCGATATTGAATCTAGCGTTTGAACTGATTGACCGAGTATAGGCGAACACAGAAAGAGAGAAGAAAGAAGGTATGCAAAACGTCTCATGGAACCACCCTGCCTCGGTTATACTCGTTGGACTTTATTTTATATTCGCAGCCCGCAAACAGCAACTGATATGTCCAGAAATTGGACAAGGACAAAAAGGGGAAGGGAACCAGCACGGGTCTTGATAATCAGGGGCTCTGCGCGAGCCTGTGAGGTCCGAGACCACGGGTCAACACCGACCGCAGAGATCGAGATATGGAGGATAGCCGTGACACGCGCGCAACAGAGCAAGGAGAAGTGCCGAGGGGTCTTCATCGCCGCCCCAACGCCGATGCACGACGACTGGTTGCTGGACCTCTCTCGTACCCGCGAGCTCATCGGTTACTACTGTGCGAACAGGCTGGGCCCCGGCACCGCGATGTGCACTTCACAATACACCCTGGACCTCGGGGTTCGACATGGACGCCGAGTTCCTCGAACGACTCTGTGCGCTGCGGAACGTCGCGGCTCTGAAGTGGTAGTCCATTCTCGCACCTCGACGGTACCGTCAGACTCACCGCCGGTCGCATCGAGCGCCCCTCGGAGCTGGCGCTGAACTACGTGACCCATAGCGGTGGTCACGTACGCGTCGCCGTCGAGCCGGCGTTCGGCCATCGGATGGGGCTCGACGACTGCATCCCGCTCGCCGGAGACCACAGCGGAGGGTGGTCGAGGCCTACCACCATCTGAAAGGGGATTCCGAGATAGCCCTCAAGTATGCTCTTCGCCTGATCGAACTCTTCCCGCGCGACCCCCGCTCCCATCTCAATGTAGGCGCTAAATTCAAACTGGCGGGTGACTTTCAGAGAGGCTTATCTCAGAAAATGCCTTAAACTCGCCCGGCTGGAAGGATCCTCTGAGGACGTAGACACCTGGACCCAAGCTGGTTTTCATCTGGCATCCATCCTGCGGAAGGAAGGGAATTTCTCTGAGGCCATCCAACTGCTCACTAAGGTCGTCGACAGGCGTCCGGAACACGCAGCCTTGATTGAACTGAGTCACTGCTACATACAGGCAGGAGAGCCCCAAAAGCGGTCCTTCTGTTGGAGAAAACGATCCAGCTTGAGCCGAAGTATCCCGAACCTAGGTATCTCTTGGGAACTGCGCTGGTGAAGGTAGCAGAGACGCAACGGGCCCAGGAACAATTTGAAATCTTTCGGCGCCTGAAGCAGGAGCGCGGTTCAAATCAGGGGTCGGCTCCAGCACCGGGAAAAAGCTCCCCACGTCGTTAATCTGTCTTTTCGAGGCGGAGTTGTGCCCAGACCCTCTGTCAATGACGCGCTCGTTGGTAAATCGTCTGTGTCTTTGCCCGTGGGACGAATCTTTCCGGCAAGAAGTCTATCGAATGATGTGGGCTAAGGCGTTGCCGAATAGTTGCTTTTTTCCTGACGCGGAGTTTCAATCGTCAGGGCGCGAGCTGGATTTTCGACCGTCATCCTGTGAATCTGCTCTTCCGTCACCCCCATTTTGCGAAGTCGAGGCAGGAATTCCTCGATCAAATAAGCGAAGCCGTGACCCCGATAACTGAGCAAGAACTCTTTGGACCCAATATCCATTGACAGCAAGACCTGATCCAGATAGCCATGCTGGATCAAGAAGGCTACATTCTTTGCACGCACCTCATCATCGGGGTAGCCCTCGCCCTGGTAGCCGATGTTGTCAATGCTCATGTACACCCCTTTGTCGGCAATCGGGAGTAAGAACTCCTGTTCGAACCGATCTCCCAGGTGGCTGATCGCAATGCGCTGCGGTGCAACTCCCTCCTCTTCCAGCAGGGCAATTTGCTCCAATGCCAGGGAGCCGAAGTGGGTCGTATGAGTCCAGATACAGACTCCAGTGCGCTTCTGGGCTCGGGCGGCTGACCGAAACACTCTCTCCTGGGCCGGTGAAATAAAGTTTCTTTCGGTTCCGATTTCGCCGATCATGCCGGCTCTGACATCGGTGCCGTCCGCTCCCTCTAAAATATCGCGGACAATGATGTCCGCCAGCTGGTTGGGGTCGAGTTCTTGAACATGTGGGGGGTAGACCTTCTCCCGGTACCAGCCGCTTCCCATAATGATGTTCAGGTTCGTGGCCCGTGCAATGCGCCTGAGCGCCAACGGATTCCTTCCCAAACCGATGCTGGTGCAGTCCACCAGTGAGTGGCCTCCCGCCCGGACGTAATGCTCCAGCTCCCAGATCACCACTTTCTCCTCGTCGATAATATGGTTGTAGCTGCCTTGGTGAGCAAAGAAATCGACAAGCAGGTGTTCGTGCGACAAGGTGTAGCCCAGTTGCTCTGGCGAAGTGGGACCGGTCACGGTCATGATGTCTCCGGGCATGTTCATTCTCCTCGTGATGGATGCGCTGTAAGGATTCGCCGGAACCTCCACGCGAGTTCAGCAAACCCGCTGCTGGCCTACATTTTCCACTCCATCTACCGCAGCCGCTGATTGCTGGCTCTTTGGAGCGGCACGGCGCCTTGCTTGCCCATCCACGAAGCTAACGTACTGTTTAACTTTGTCGACTTCCTTCGGGTCCCACTTACCCGACGGAAGGATTGCGACGCGATAACTACTAAGACGTTGTCACAGCAACTTGTGAGAGCTACTCCAACTTGAACTCGACAATTCCCTCTGTCCGAAGAATTTCTCCAACGTAGTTGCTGAAGTCACGGAAGACTTTGTCTTTTTGGAGTACTGCGATGCGTTCGCCCGCTGAAAAGGCCATTTGTGGGTACAAGAGAAACAGAGCGATCAAAATAAGAACGTACCGATTGCTTGCCATAAGTAAACTTGAGTTCTGACTTCGAACAAAAACCTTTTAACCACCAAACGTTCAAGGGCGTATCGCAGTTCGTTGGGCGTTTTCGCCGTGTCGTATGTTTTGTGAATCCGGCTGCCCCGGCACGAATCTCCGGTTTTCCATTTTGGTTTCTTCTTCCAGGATGACTGGAAAGTGCGT
>JALLON010000065.1 GCA_027717925.1 Acidobacteria bacterium AH-259-G07
AGTGCCCGGCGTTGTTGAGGTCAACTCTTATGGAGGAGAACTGAAGACTTACGAGGTCCAGATCGATCCCAACAAGTTACTGGGCTACAACATCCCCATGGCACGAGTTTTTGAAGCCCTGGAAGCCAACAATGCCAACGCGGGTGGAGCCTATATCATTAAGAACCAGGAACAGTACCTGGTCCGCGGTGAAGGACTGGTTGGGAGTATCGAACAGATCGGAAACATTGTGCTCACGGCCGGAGAAGATGGCACGCCTATCTACGTTAACAACGTTGCTCAGGTCAGGCTGGCGCCTATGGTTCGACAAGGCGCGGTGACTCGGGACGCCAAGGGCGAGGCGGTGACCGGAGTGGTGATGATGCTGATTGGTGAAAACTCCCGGGTTGTGGTGGATCGGGTCAAGGTAAGAATCGAGGAAATAAGAAAATCGCTTCCTACTGGAGTCACCATCGATACCTACTATGATCGGACCGAACTAGTGCGAAAAACCATCAACACGGTGATCAAGAACCTGAGTGAAGGTGGAGCCTTGGTGATCTTGGTTCTCCTGGTACTGCTAGGTAGTTTTCGGGCCGGCCTGATGGTCGCGGGCCGTCCATTGTTGGATTTTCTTCTCCACGGAAGCCTCACGGTGACCGGGTCCCTGCCCTGTGTGCCGCCACCGCTCGATCGCCCCAGCCAGTTCTTGCAAGCGCCGCTCGACCTTTGCTTGTTGCAGATTCATGGAGGCCCGCTGTTTGCGATACAGTGAAGGAGAAAAGACCACCAACAAGGTGCGCTCTTGGCCCCACAGCTTCCGGCGGCACCCATAAGCCTTCAGATGCTTGGTGCCCGGTAAAGTCAACTTCTGGTAACGCTCTCGCACCACCTCCAACAGATCGGGTACCCAACGTCCCGGAATGGCCCCCACATAGTGCAGGGCGCTCGAATCCAAACGCGCCAGGTTTTTCTCGGACGTATTGCCTTTGTCAAAGACCAGCGTCAGCTGTTCCGGTGCTCGCTCCAGCCCTTTCATCCAAGCCGCCACCATCCCCTGCCAAGCCGTCGTGAAATGACTCACGTCGGGCCGGTTGCCCGCATAGCATTGATGATACAGCGGCAGACCCGTTTTCTGGTCCTCAAAAAGAGCCAGCGAGAGCTGGCGCAGATCGTGCCGTTTTTGCTTGTTATGTCCGCGCTGCGCCAAGCGAGTCCGCTCATAGTAGGTATCGATAAAGGTAAAGTAGTTGGTGGTGTCATAAAGCAGCGTCTCTTGCCCCAGGGGAAAGAGCTCCTTCAGGCGATGGAGCACGTCCTGTTGAATGGCGTCAATGTGAGCCTCCTCGACTTGGTCCATGTGATCCCAAAAGCGCTGGCTGGTGAGTTCCTTCTCCTGGGCCGGACACAGTCGAGACAACACGCTGTCCGAATACCAGTGCGCGTACAGGGCTCGCTTGCTGCGCGCCTCCACGGCCCGATTGATGGCGGCAATCATCAAGTACTCTCCCACCGAGAGTTGGGTACGACGCTGGGGGGTCACCGGGGGGACATGCCGATCCACGATTTCGACCAGCTGCAGGCGCTGGGACCAATGCCAGAGCAGAGCCGAGGCGCCAAACTCCTTGTTGCGCACTTTCCTCAAGGGACAGCGTCCCGGAGTCTTGCCCCGGGTGTAGGCCTCTTTAATCTCCTGCAGGACGCGCTCTTTGGGGCCCAGGTAGACCTGCTCGACAATGCGCGGTTTGCCGTTGACGCGAGCCGAGTGCACCCAGTAGGTGTAGAGGCGACCTTTCTTCTTCTTGTCAATGAGACACGCCATAGTAGGGTAATACATATCATGAATATCCCGTCGTGTCAAGGAAAAACTCCAGAATTGTGGGGTAATACTTAAGCCTTCTACAAAACCGCAAATGGCCTGGTTAACCCAATTGAAATCAATCGTTTATAGGTTTACTTTTGGGAAAGCGTAAACTAAGGCCCCGTAAACTTGCGCTAGGATAGCCATCAAACTGTACAATGGCAATCTTTCCGTTTCGACTAACCCGAAGAACTCGGCCTCGCAGTCCGGGATCCGCGTGCAAAGCCACAAGAGACTCCACTTCGAACTCTTTTGTTATGTACATTGGCCTCTTACTGTTTTTCTTCAGGTCGCTTACCTCCCAGGGCCGGCATGTTTAATTTCGCGCTTAGTAGTCCCTCTCCCGATAAAGCACGGAATACACAATGACCTCGTTTCCCGGCTGTTTGTCTATTCCCACGACCTCTCCGTTAAAGCTGGAAAGGATTTCCGCCTGCTTCCGTAGACGGGTAATGCTGTCTGCAAGCTGCTCGGATTCGGCCTTGACTTGCCCCTTCAACTGGTTTTCCTTTTGCTCAAGCAGCGCAATCTTTTGGACGTCGGCTTCGGCTCGACCGCTTGCCGAGGCGAAAGAATCTTGCAAACTCAGATACTCCTTGGCAAACAAGGGCTGAGACTCTAGCTTCTTCGACTCACTCCGGAGGTTTACCATCTCCTCTCTGGTCTTGATCAGGTCAGCACGAGCCTCGGAAAGCTGGATCTGGATCTGCCGAAGCTGTTGGTTCAAGCGTTCCACTTCCCGTCGGTAATCTCCTTCCAGCTTTTCTTCCTGGATGGAAATATCCTTCCGGCCGATCACTTGGCCCGTTTGGATCACATCGCCTGCGGCGAACAAGATCTCGTCTGTAGGCCGAAACCGAAGCTCAACGTGACGGATCACGGAATCTTGAGTCGAAGTTTCCAGCTCAGCCTCAGCTGCCCCTACGAGCCGGTGAATTTTTAAAACTAAAATTCCTTCGCGGATGGCAACAGGCTCTAAACCCTGCTCTCGGATGTCCCTGTACTCCGCGTGCTCAAATCGCAGTTTGTCGAGCCTCAGCGAAATGGGGTTGTAGCGGTTCTCGTAGACGCTGATCGGCGTAAACTTGGCCGGCGTGACGTAACCGTAAAAAAAGACTCGTTCGGCGTCGGGAAACCGCAGGACCTCCCCCAACGTCCGGCCTCCCATATCGATCTCCCGCGTGGTGATGTGCTGCCGCACACCAATTGAGATCTTCACTCTGTGGGGAAAAATCTGAAACGGTTTGGTCCGAGAGACAATCTGCTTCACCCCATTGCGTTCGATCAGGACAGCTCCGTTGTCCACCGCGGCCAAGATTTCAAAGCGGCCTCTCACCTTTTGATTGGAGATTGCCTCAACTCCTTCCAGATCGAGCCAAATCCGGTTTTTGTCGCCATACTGTTTGAAGTCCATCGAGACGGAATAGATATCCCCAAACGCCCGGTGCAAAGACAAAGTAAAGCCATCGCGGGCCAGGGGATACATCCCCAGGTTGAGAATCAGGCACACGGTCATGAACCAGTAATCGCCTTTTCCGGCGACCGTGATCCGCCAGTTGTCGTTGTAGAAAAAGACACAGCGCAGCTTGGACGGCCAGAAAAGCTCCACACCGGTCTTGTTCAGCGTATCTACTAGGATGTGCGACCCGTAGCCCAGTACCAGGGACCAGCCTCGGTGTGCGAATCGAACGCCTTCTGCCGTCCATCGCGATAAAACCCAGGCTGTACCGAGGACGAGAGAAGCGAAGATCGTCATTCCCAAAAGACTGTGGGTCAGGGTACGGTGACCGACCTTTTGATCGATCCAGCTGGCCACTGGATAAAAGGGTCGTCCAATGGAGGATGTTGGAGTATCAATATCCGGAAGAAGGGCGCCGACAGCCGTGATGGCCAGCCCTTCAATCGTGAGAGGGGACTCCACCAGGGCTGAGGCTCCCAGGTAAAAGAGCGCAGAACTGGCCAGGTGCGAAGAACTGGTCACGGCGCTTTATTCCCTTTGCGGACTACGATGGTCAAGAACAGAAAGATCACCATTCCGGCCGCCCCGATGATGTAGGCATCCCGGTCACCCAGGCCCCGGCCCACATATCGGTGGATGGAAAACAGCAGGGTTCCGATGACCACGATCCAGGAGATGGGAAAATATTGCACGCCCTGGTCACTCTGGATGGATCGAATGAACCGGCTGTCGATGTATTTCTCCAGGGAGTGGTCAGCGAGGAGATCCTTGATCGCCCGGGGATTGCCTTGGGTCTTGCGCCAGATCTCTCGCTTGTACCAGTCCAGATCCGATACAGCGAAAGGCGCTACCTCGAAGCAGCGGTCCATCAGCTCGTAGGATTCCGACTCGGTCAGCTCCTCGAGCTCCACCCGGGCAGGGATCCGATCCAGGATGACCTTCAATTTGAAATTGCTCGGATCGGATGTAGCCACCAGCAGGGTCGCCGTGTTTAAGAATTGATGCAGCCAGGACACCTCCGTGGGCGTGGCCTTGTCGAATTGGTCCCAGATCAGGATGGCGTTGCGGCCGGCCAAACTGACGACCAGGCTCTCCGCCAGCACTTTGACCGTCAAGGCCCGTACCTTCGGGGCCAGCTTATCCCAGGTCATCGTCCGGAGCACGCTTTCGGAAAACTTGGGATGCCGGTAAACTCCGCGGGCGTGCATCTGCTCGGCCAGCTCAACCAGGCTCGCCTTGAACTGCCTGGAGTCGCCCACTCGGAAAATATGGACATCCGGCCTGGCGCTTAAACCCTCGTAAAGCACATCCAGCAGGATGGTCTTCCCGATACCTGGTGCACCCGTGACAAGCACATGCCGGCCCTTGAGGACCAGCTCCCAAAGTTGGGCGAGCTCCTCGCTGCGGCCCACGATAATGGGTTGGTATTTTTCGCGGGTACTATTCGTCGGCAATTGGGAATCCGACATGCAATTCCTTCCATTCGGTCGAGTCGGCAAAGTTGATGAGCGCGTCGCCCGGATGTTGAAGTGACTGCAACATGGATTCTTCCAGTCGGAATTTCCGAGCGGTGGCAGCAATTTCGGTCTTATCCGTCCCCATGACGATCTTCGTGAAGGTGTTCACGACAAGGTCTCTACCTAAATGGCCGATAAACTGCGTGGAAACAATCAGCCCCAAGCCAAACTTCCGTCCCTCGGTGGCGATCCGGTTCAAGGCGGCGAGGGGCGAATCCTTTTTGGCCGGGGTGCAAAGTTTGGATTCGTCGATCAAGACATAACTCGAAGTCGGCTGAATGCCGGCCAGCTGGCGCTGGCGAAAGATCTGTTTGAGTAGTGTGTCCGCTGCCAGGTACTGAAGCTGTGGAGGCAGTTTGCTCAAATCCACATGAAGTCCTTTTCGAGGATGGGATCCGTTCGCTCCCAGCGAGTCGGGAACTTGAGGCTTGCTAAAAATCTGAAAATCAAAAGCGAGCGAAAGCTTGGTTCGAAGTCCTCGGGCCCGCAGATCTTTGGGGTCTCGTCGAATGCGGGCTTCGAGTTCCTTCTCCAAATCTCCTAGGTGAGGCAGGACAGGTTGCCTCCAGGTTCGAGGATCCTCCTGGTAGACTCCAAACTTCCGGTAAATCGCTTTCAAGCAATCATCCAGGAGCGCGAGCTGCAGTACTCCCATGGGCTTGAACGCGTTTCTTAGCTGCTCCAGCACTTCAAACCGCTGGGGATCCGGGCCTCCACCCGTCCGATCAAACGAGACGGCCAGTTGATTGACGCCGTATTTCGAATCCAGGGCCATTCGGTGCGTCGCCGCGCCCTTGACTGCGAGATCGCCATGGAAGTCGAAAAGCACACAATGGAAACCGAGCGCCAGCAGCTTTTCGGCCAGCAAACGGATTGTCCAGGACTTTCCACTGCCGGATCCACCGACAATGAGCACGTGCGGATTGGGATGGCCCAAAGGGGACCAGTAAACACCACTGCCCAACTCGACCTGCCCTTTCTCGATTTTCAGCTGCTCGGTCTTCGCCGCAGGTCGAGCAGGCGGCTTTCCCGGATCGAATGAAGCGACCAGCTTCTTGCGCCGATTGAGGGGAGTCGTGAGGATAAAAAAGATCGCCGCACAAAGGAGAAACAGGAACACGCCCAGGGTTGCATTGGCCCCCTCTCCAGTCACGGCTGTACCTGCCCCTTCCCCAACAGGCCCATGATCGCCGCTTCAACACTTTCAATGTCTAAGTGTGTCTGCCTCGTCTCGGTCTCAATCCTGGCCGCTCTCTCTTCTGCCTCCGCTAGGTCAATCGGATCAAAGACAAAAGGCATGCTGCCGGCGTGATTTGCGCCATTCGTGTTATTTCTTGGCCTCAGCGTAAGCCCGATCTGCACCTTCTCTAGCCGCAGCTTCGCCGTCCGTTGTTGCGTCGCCAGATACTCCAGCTCCGAAATGAGCTTTTGCCTGTCTCGAAAAAGCGCCCGCAAAGTCGCCAGCTTCTGCTGAAAGAGTCTTTCGTATTCAAGATCCTTGAGCTGCCGATCCAAATCCGCCGGCCTCTTCTTTCCCAGCAGCCGATCGAGCGTCACCGAGACAGACACGCCAACCGTAGTCCCACCACCAAGACCAAAGTCATCTAAAGGGAAAAACGGAGCAGAGGACGGAAAAAACTGCGAGTAATTGGAATAGACGAAAATCTGGTTTCCCCAGCCCTCTTCCAGCTTCTGCCTCTCCAACTCGACTTTGATCGCCCGAAGATCCGGTGCCTCAATCAGCATCCGCTCCAACTCCGCCAGAGAAGGAAAGGGATGCGGTTTCTGCGCTGACGCTACCGCGATCAGCATGACGCAAAGCAGAACCGCCAAAAGTATGGGCGAGCCGGCGGCTCGCCCGAAGAGGGCTCGGCGGCAAAAGTCTACAAGGCGAATGAACCACCCACCTTCCACTTGCAATCTTCTGACTTTCTTTCTCTCCACAAACTCAATCTCCGACCCGACTAAAAAATAGATGTTTTCGTGAACGTCAAAGACCCGATCAATCAAGGCCACCTCCAATTGCTTGCGCACGCCAGGCCCGGGCACCAGTTGCATCGTTTTCTCTAGATGCACGATCGTATTCCTAAAGCGGATCAGCGTATTGATGGCCGCCGTGGAGATCTCCTCAACAAGTGAAAAATCAAAGATGACCTGCTTCGGCTCCCTGTGGGTCAAGAGCTCTTTACACACCGTCCCCAAAACCGGTGCCATCCAATCGTCGATCTTGTTTAGCCTCCAAAAAACCACGACTGCTCCCTGGTCCACTTCGTAGACCCTTAAACACGTGTCCGCCCGATACGGCTGCGCGTAAGATGCTTCATCCTTCCCCGCCGCCGACAAACCATCCTGGCTGGCACGTTCAGCCTTGCCCACCGTTTCGGTCTCCCGCACATTTCCGCCACCCGCTAACCCTTCAGATTCAGGATCTATGCCACCAGTCGCCTGCGCCTCCACAGCCTGTAGTTCGGTGTGTTCCGCGCGCTGAAGATCGACATCCTTCGTGGCTTTAATTTCTGTGTGTTCCGTCGACGGAATTTCCGTGCATTCTGTGGGCCGGCCTTCCTCACTTTTCGACGGCTGCATGATCTTCTTCCTCTGCCGCCGGGCCACTTCCACCAGCCGATAGCCCGGCTTGGCCTCTCGATCGTTCCTCCGAGCCCCGACCGCCTTTTCAATCACGTCTTTAGGTACTAACTCGACAATCTCTCCCATCGTCAAAACCCTATGCGGTGCAGGCCATCCGCTCGGAAATCGTGCGAAAAATGACCCACAAAAGCGACTTTGATTGCCCCTAAACATGTTTGGTGCCCCCAGGAACTCTTTTGTGCCAATCGCTCCTCTCTGTAAGAACCCCCTTGCCCGCCGTTACGGTCCTCAAACCCGTACCAGACGCGGCTTTCAGAACCAAAAATTTCCCTCGAACAACGCGAAACCGAAACCACAAAATGGATGTTTTGTGCCATTTTCCTGACTTCACTCCCAAACCCCACTCCGCGCGATTCAAAAATCGGCAATAAGGGAGGAGCAGCAAAATCCATTGAAAAAATGGATGGCCACAAAAAAAAAGCTGCAGCTGCGGATCCTCGCTCCATCGGTGTTTCCCCTACCCCTCAGTTGGTGCGGGCCGATACAGCTCTTCCACGGACCTTCGAAGCCTGCCCGCGTCAATGTGGACGTAGATCTTCGTGGTATTCAAAGACTCGTGCCCGAGTAAGGCATTGATGTGCTCAATCGGCTGCCCTTTCAGATGGAGATGAGTGGCAAATGTGTGCCGAAGTAGGTGTGGCGTGAGTTTCTTGGAGAGTTTCACTTTCCTCGAGAGTTGATCGCAAACATTGTTGACGTCGAATTTGGACATGGGCTGGAGCGTCTTCAGCGAAATGAAGGCCTGAGGGCACACGCATTCCGGCCGAAAACGAACATAGTTTTCGTAAGCCTCAAAGGCTGGGGCCGGGAAGGGAAGCAAGCGTTGTTTATCTCCCTTCCCAAAAACATGAAGATAGATCTCCGTGTCGCTGACCTTCTCGATGTGCTCGAAGCGCATATTGACGAGCTCCTCTCGACGTAATCCCGGGTAGTAAAGAATAGAGATCATGGCACGAACCTGTTTGCCACGGATCGTGGAGGTTCGACGCAAAGAGCCGGTGAAGCTCAAAAGACGCTCAATATCTTCGAACGTGAGGAACTTGGGGATCCGCCGCGGCACTTTCAGTTTTCGGACGCCGACAAGCGGGGAAACGTCCACTAACCTGTGATGAACCGCCCAGACATAAAAAGAATTCAGCGAGCAAATCTTCCGATTAATGGTGGTGGCCCGCAGCCCACGATTCGAGAGCGAGACGATGTACTCTTCAATCTGCTCCCGGCTGCAGCCCAGCAGGTGAGCTGACGCCGCGCGGCTTTGCTCAATAAAGGACTCCGACCCGGAGCCCCCAGATGGGTTGGCCCGGCTTGAGCCTGAACGGTTGGCTATTGATACGGTTTCGCGAAGACTTTCAGAGGCCTCATCAGCGTTAATTACATCCGTATTCGTGCCGACCCTCCCACCAGTGCTGTGACCGTCTCCACTGAGCCAGGCCTGGAATTGCGTCAGATCCCGGACATACTCCTGCAGCGTACTCTCCGGGTATCCAAACAAATGCTTGGCGTTTTCCTGGTAGCCGACCAGGGCATTCTGCTGCCACTCTTCTTTCACAGCGTCGATTAAACATCGGAGCTGGCTACCAAACAATTGTGGCTAAGAGACACTGTGTGACAGGGTGAGAATAATTCGATACTTCTGCAACCCTAATTTTTCCTTGAAATCTCCTTACAGGTCGCACCCTCTGCACCCTCCAGTAATGACGTGGGTTTCAGAGGGTGCAAGTGGAAAAATGACCACTTGCACCCGCACCCTAAACGTATTTTTGAAACCCGCACTGCACCTGGGTTTCAAGCGAATACCACCTGTAAATAAAGAAAACACTCTACTTACAAGTCGCACCCACTTGCACCCTCACTTGCACCCTCCTTATTCCTTTATTTTTCAATAAATTAAAGAAAAGAGGGTGCAAGGGTGCGACTCGTAGGAAAGTCTGACGGGAATAAATGAGAAGTCCACAAAATCTTTTGAAAACTGGCAAAGATAAGGATCACCATCCTTGATAATCTGACAGAGCACCCTTAGGAAAACAAACAAGTTTTATCCTTCCAAGCACGTTCAGGACCCCATATTTTGACGACTTCGGGACTAAGCCCCGGTTGCCGCCTCACATGATCACTGGTGGCCCGCTACTGTCAGATGGGGTGGCGTGGCGGCGCCACCGGGTTGACCATTGGTACGGTCTCCCATAATTCGGCACAGCGACAGACCGCACTACTTACACCAAATGTAACCCCCGGCTGGATGTTTGTCTTTGATTGGATCTCAGGAGATATTGTCAGTAAAAGGGAAAAAAATTGCGCGAGGTTGTCCCACAATCGACGAAGCCCCAGTGGTCAAGGTAATCATATGCCCCGAATTTCCGAAAAACTATCGACGTCGGGCGCAAAAACCATTTCGAGTATTGGGGGAAGCTAAGAGGGTTCCAAGACCGGGTAAAAAAGCCGTGGAAACCGCCGCCCTTTGGAAGCGGTGGGAAAACCCACAACTGTTTTCCCGCCGCTCCCACAGCGCTTGGAAAACGCCTCGCTGTCGCTCGCCGTTTCCCACAGTTCCCACTGCTTCTACGTCTACCGAAATCAATCTTCTTCTTCTAACTGTCATGCGAGACCAACACAGGAGTTTACGCCGACCATCGTGTGGTAAGGACAGCGCTGTGGGCTCAGGCGGGGAATCCGTTCCTCCCGTTTTTCTCCCTGTTTCTGGTCACCCGAGTTGGTAGAATGCATTTCGAAGGGAGGAACCATCATGCCACTTTACCTTTGTCGTTGGCCCAATGGAGATTTCTCATTCGTTTCGGCAGCCAACAAAGAAGCAGCCGTAGAACCACTGGACGAAGTAGCAAACGCAGAGGGATGTCCTCTTCATGCCGTAAGGGAGTTCATGGTTCATTTTCATTTGGCCGACGATGGCGCGTTTGAATTTGAAGGATTCGGAGAAGTGACTCAGGACGCGATCTGGGAAACCTACCCAATTCTGGATGAGACGTTAGACCTTATTTGCGAGCATGAACCCGCATTTGAACTTCAGGGACCCCAAACTCCAAAACAGCAGATGATGATTAGCGAGGCTGTCAGCAAAGAGCGAACACGGATTGAGCCGAAGAAAGTGAGGCAACCCAAGACACAACTGGGGCGGGAGATTAAAAAGGCCATGGATGCCCCGACAAGCATCATCGATCGTGAGATCGGCAAGGGAGCTACAGAAAGACTCCGAAGATTGAAGCTGAAGGGTAAGCCAAACTGAGTCGTTTTGCAGCTTCAGTCTGACCCTTCGGTGAATTACTGAAGCCGATCTCTGTGTGAGAATTTGTGTGTGAAAATCCTTCCAAAATCTGCCAAAATCGAGAAAATCAGCAAAAATCTGCTAAACGCAAATCCAACTGTTTCAATAAGTTATTGTATTTGAGGAGGTTGTGAAACCCAGGGGTTCTGACTTCTAATCCGTAGGTCGCAGGTTCGAATCCTGCCGGGCGCGCCATTTCCTTCTCTATTGTTTTCAATAATTTAAGTATCCCTCGACGTAAGCTGGAAATATCGTCAATTTGCCCAATGTTTCCAAAATGTTTCCATTTGCCTGTCATTTTGGGGGAATTGGGGCTGGACACACACAGCTGTAATTTCCTTTACACCCCTATGGTTACAGGAAGACACACACAGGGCAACTTTTCTTAACACCTCTGAGAGGCCCATCGCGGGAGGGGAAGCCTACCCCCTGTCCCCTTTGTTTGTCTGCGTGCGACTTGTCTGAGGACCGGTGGGGCTATGCTAATGC
>JALLON010000066.1 GCA_027717925.1 Acidobacteria bacterium AH-259-G07
AGCGCTTGAGGCAGTGCTCAAGCGAGACCGCACAATTGTAGTCTCCGGCCTTGTTGGCATCTCGGCGCTGGCATGGACATATATGGTCTACGCGGCCTCGGATATGGAACGTATGGATATGGCCATGCTCCAGATGCGGACCTGGGGAGCCCTAGATATCGTCCTGCTGTTTGTGATGTGGGCAGTAATGATGGTGGCGATGATGGTTCCTTCCGCTGCACCTATGATCCTAATGTTTGCTACTGTCAATAGGCGCCGCCACGAACAGCAGCGCCCGCTTGTACCAACCGGTATGTTTCTTGTGGGCTATCTAGTGGTCTGGACGGGATTCAGTGCTGCCGCTACTTTCGCCCAGTGGGGACTCCACCGTGCTGCTCTCCTCTCTCCGATGATGGTAAGCACCAGTTCCATCCTGGGTGGCCTCCTGCTCCTAACTGCCGGGCTGTTCCAGTGGACGCCTCTTAAGTATGCCTGCCTGAAGCATTGCCGCTCTCCCTTGGGGTTTCTCTTGGGCAAGTGGCGCGAGGGCTCACGGGGCGCTTTCATCATGGGACTGCGACATGGGAGCTACTGCACGGGCTGCTGTTGGTCCCTCATGGCTTTGCTCTTTGTGGCGGGGGTGATGAACCTGCTCTGGGTGGCGACCATCGCAGCCTTTGTCCTGGTTGAGAAGGTGGTCCCTCGCGGGGATCTTGTGGGACGTGTAGCAGGAGGCGTTCTCGTGCTGGCTGGCCTCGTGCTCCTCAATGGCTTTTAGTCATCAGAGCCGATTTATCCAGCTAATGCATACCAGGAGTAAGTAACTTTGAATCTATCCCCCTCTGGCTCTACACTTCCACGTCCCACCGGGAAAACTAATCTGATTCCCAAGGTACTTGGACCCACGCGAATTGGCGCTATTGCATAAACCACAACCTCACACAGTGGTTCAAGAGTTATTTCATATTTAGCCATTTTTTACCCCCTTCTTATGTGTCAGAAATACGATCTCTGCTCCAATCTGAGTTGCCAAGCCCTCGCGATCAACTTTCATGCGAAAGATCCTTCGGTTCGTCAGTAGGGGATTCGGGGCCAAGACCTATGAGGTCTGGTAGTCCCGCGGGGTCAGAAAAAATGCGCGCGAGGATTCGAGCGCGCCGCTCGTCCGCTGCCGGACCGGTAGTCCATATCAGTTCAGCCATCCAATTTGTGATCTGATGGACGGTCCCATAGCAACGGTCGTGTTTTCGAGCGTAGTGGTCAAGTGCGGCGCTCCAGTCACTCGTAGAGCAGAGACAGTCTCTCAGATGAAGAACATCGAGAAGAGTGAGTGAAAGACCACAACCCCAGTCCGGATCCGATGCGGCCGCAGCGTCTCCTGTGAGGACGACATTATCCCGTGCGGGATGATCGACCCAGTGATCCGCTCCATTGAACTGGGCTAAAGGACCTGCGATGTGAGTGCCGTCGAACCATTCGCCTGGCGCACCAGCCGCACGGCAATTCGAGAGGAATTCAGAAACCTTTTGATTCCCGCTGAGATGCTGGTCGCCGTCGGCCTTGCGGTACAGGTAGTAGACACGGGCTCGCTTCTCACCGAGTGGCGCCATTAAGACGGCACCTTCGGGTCCGGCGACGAGGTGAGTAGAGTCGTCCGGAACTGGGGTCACCTCAAGAAGTGTGCCCGCAATGAGCAAACGATCAGGGTCCTGTTGCACTTGAAAGCCCGCCCAAGACCGCACCATTGAGTTTCGTCCATCCGCACCTACCACCACTTGTGCAGAAATCACCTCACGCTTACCATTCTTCTGAAACTTGACGCTCGGCGGACTACCCGGAACGACCGAATCGACGGTGATACCGCGACGAACTTCTGCCCCGGTTTGTTCGGCCAGCCCGAGAAGACTTTCTTGCATATCTGGATGATAGAAATTGAAGGACCCTACCCCGTGAGGTGTGGTTCTTGCGAGATCTCTTTTGGCCATTGGGGACCCGCCCAGGTATGTAATCCACCAGCGAGTTTGGTTACCGATGATGTGGTCGTACACTCCAAGGGACCGTGCGGCGGCCACTCCCCAGGGATGCATCTGCTCTCCTCGAACCCTGTCCTTGAAGCGTGTTTCACGCTCCAACACAAGGACTCGATGTCCTGCTTCTGCAAGGTTCTTCGCTAAGGCTGAGCCCCCAAGACCACCTCCAACAATGATTGCATCGAAGCTCATGGTAAACCCTCAATACTTCCAAAACCCAGATGTCCGCTTCAGCTTTCCGTCAAGCTGAAGATAGCAAGCTCAAGGATTGAGCGGCATCAAGAACAACGTCAAGAAATCGCCCTGTCGCGATTGGTGAGTCCTCAGCAATGTACTCCAGTACGTCGTCGAGGCCATCGCGTGCACCGTTGGTCCAGACTACTCGGCGCGTCCGATCTGCCATTTCCTTCGCAGCTGGTCGGCGATCACGTCGTGGGGGATCAGTCGACCCTCAGCAACATCGTCCAGACCTCTCTCGACCGCCTGAATAACGTAGAGATGATACAGAACATCATCGAGGCTGCACTCGTCTGGTAAGCGGTCGAGCAGCGCCCTTACAGTTTCTTTCGTCTTTGGCATGTCCTGGTTCCCGTTTTGGGCCCCTTCAAAAGTATAGCAAGCGTTGTGCCCACCTCGCTATAGATTTGGAGAGTCCTGGTACTACTCGCCTGTGGTGCTGTGGTGCTGGAAGCATCGGCGGCGTAGAGGGTTTCACCTCGGCGTCACTTTTCAAGGGCCTTCAAGCGTTCTCAAGGTGCATTCGGCCCTGTCACCTATCTCCTTTCCCGGGGTGCGTCTGGTGCGTTGACCTTCGGGAGCCATCGAGCTAGCTGCTTCTTGACTTTGGCAAATTCGGGTCTATCGGCGAGATTGGTCCATTCCATCTCGTCCTTCTGGCGGTCGTACAGTTCTTCCGTGCCGTCGCTGTAACGTATGTAGCGCCATCGCTCAGAGCGCACCGAATGGTTATTACGCCCGTGAGTGGTTAACGCCGGCCGATCCCAGCTGGCACTGGGATTCTTCAAAAGCGGCAATAAGCTCTTCCCTTCCAGCCCCTCCTTGGCTCTCAGTCCGCAAACATCGATGAGTGTCGGATAGATATCGATCAGACTCACGGGGCGCGTACAACGTGCGTTTGGCTGGGTAATACCTGGCACGACCATCATAAGAACATTGTGTGTTGCTTCCTCCCACAGAGCGAACTTGCGCCAATGCAGCTTCTCCCCAAGGTGCCAGCCGTGATCGCTCCACAGGACAATGACAGTGTTCCTGGCGTAAGGACTGCGCTCCAGGGCGCCGATTAAGCGACCGACACAGGCGTCGGTGAAACTGATGCTGGCAAGGTACGCTGAAACAGCGTTGCGCCACTGGTTGTACTCTATGACGCGTTTGTGATCCCGACCCGGGCGAGCCATTTTTACACCGATGGGAGGAATGTCTTCCAGGTCGTCTTCCTTCACGTTGGGCAAAGTAATATGTTCGGGAGAGTACATCTTGAAATACGTTTTGGGCACGTACCAGGGTAGGTGTGGCCGGAAAATGCCAACGGCAAGGAAAAACGGTTCTTCGTGTTCTTTTCCCAGCTGTTTGATGGCCCAGTCTGTGACCTTCCAGTCACCCATATCTTCGTCGCCAACGTCAAGCGGGCCCCAGTCGAAATGTGCGGTGTTTGGAATACCGTTAAGAGGCCGCTTGGGCGGTACTGGATCATCCGGCCTTGTCTTTGTTTTTGAAGGGAAATATTCATGCCAGGACGGGGGGTCCGGATATCTTCCGTGAAAAATCTTGCCGCCCCCAATCACACGATATCCATGAGCCATGAAATACTGGGGGATTGTCTGGGCGTCGCGAAGAGCCGGTCTCCAGGGCTGACTGTTGAGGTAGACCCCTGACGTGGACGGCAATATTCCGGTTAGCAGACTAGCCCGCGAAGGGTTACAGGCAGGAGCCGAACAAAACGCATTCGTGAAGAGCACACCTTGCCGGGCAAGTCGATCGAGGTGAGGAGTTTGCACATCCGGGTGACCACCCAAACAACCGATCCAATCGTTAAGATCATCTATTGCAATGAAGAGCACGTTTGGTTGATCTTTTTCCCCCTCGATCGAAAAACCAAACTGGCCCAGCCAGGCTGCCACGGCCGCGGCAGCTAATAACTTGAGAAATACTCCCCTATAGGTTGCTTGTGCCATAAGGCTATGTCTCCTCCCTGTGCCTCGATCTCGATGCTTCGGGTTTTCTCTACAACTCAATTTCCAAAACTACCACCGATTTTGCAGGCAGTGTCGCTTTAAGAGCTTGATCGCTCAATTCGACTGCCTCGAACACCTCAGGATGAACTGCGTTGGGCTGATCAAATGTATTGTGGGCGTTCATGGCCTTGGCGGTCAGAACACGACCGGAAACTTTTCTGGCTTTCACACCGCGCAATTCACAATCGAGTTGAGCCGCATTGTGGGGATCAGGCTCAACTCGGTACCAGGTGCCCCACTCATTCATCTTCTGCGAATACTGTGGCCGAACGTTTCCGCAGATGTAGGGCTCGCATTGCAGCTGAGCACAGAGGTCCATGAATTCATGGGTTCCAAAATGGTTGTTCTCCGTGACACCCCCCCCAGTGGGTGTTGATCATGGTAGGCCGCTCCTCACGCGGCCCGAGGCCGTCCATCCAGTGGTACTCATCCGCGAAACACCCACCAGGCCAGCGCAAATTGGGTATTTGAATTTTTCGTAAGGCCTCGACGATGTCGTTTCTGATGCCTCGTGTGTTGGGGATTTCTGAATCCTCTCCAACCCAGAAGCCACCGTAAATACAGCGACCCAGGTGTTCGGAAAAGTGTCCATAAATATGACGGCTGATGGTTTCCTTGCCCTTATCGGCATGAACGACCAACTTATTCACCGCTTCGCTTTGGGCTGCAGTGGATGTAATATTCTCGCTTCGGTTGAAAACGATGACGAGGCTGAGCAAAAACAGCGCTCTAAGTCGGATCATGTGCTTCATTTCTTATGTTCCTTTCACTTTTAACCAATAGGACAGAGAAATACCACAGTATGAGCCGTGTTGAAAAAGAAAAATGGACGTTTTTTGCAACCTTGGTCGAGTTTGCCCCCAGGCACATCTTCCAGAGGATTACGTCCTGGATGGTAAGAGCCCAGTGCCACTTCTAACGGGCGAGAAGGATCGACACCACGACTGGATTTTCAGCTACATAGCCTCCGCGCGCATGCTTCGAGACCATCGCTGGCTTTTGGAGGCGGTGGATGAACGTGAAGGCCTTCCTCGTGGTCGTTTTTACGACTGCGGAAGTAGTCGTAAAGGATACGGATACAAGAACGTAACTGAGTCAAAGGATGTGGAGGTCCTGGCAGCACGAGAGCGATTCGACAAGCTACTTGAAAAACTTCCTCCACTAGATCCTAAGGCGCCGCGAATGGAAGAGGCCCTGGCCCGATACGATACCATGCGTAAACACCCTCTGCAGAAACCGGCCGGAATATCAGTAACCAGCGAGTTGTTTCGACTCACAACTCCACTCCTTCAGCTTCAACCCGCTCGTGGAAAGGGAGGGCAGAGATAAGCGTTAGAATCGCTTGAGGATTAGGGAAGCATAAGTCACTTATTCGTATGTATTTAGGTGACTACTTTGGCTAGTCTCCACCAGTCTTTTTTACAATTATCGTTTTCATAATTCTCTTCTGATTTAGGAAATATAACTGCGCTTGTCAATGATCGCTATCAAAATTGGGCAACAATTGACGGAGGCTTTTTGAGTTTTGTCATTTTGGAGGCATCCAGTAAATCGCATAGCGAAAACCCACAAGTGGTTCGTCGACAGTCAATTTGCCCCGTTTGGAAGAGGTTGGAAGGTGTCCTTCACTCTTTGAAGTTCAATATCATGAGCGATCTCGGACTTCAACCAAGCAGATTCTCGTCACTTCCCTCAATAACCCGCTGAAGTAAACAATTTGTCGTCATTCCCAAGGTTTGCGGACGCTCTTGACGAATTCCAGCGTTCAAGTACACTGTAGATAGAACTAATTAATTAGTTCGACAATGGAAAAGGAGGGATTCACCATTAAAAACAAGGCTAAATCTATGCCAAAAGTCGTATCTGCCTTAACTGCCCGTACCCAGTTCGGCGAGATCATGCGCCGGGCCAAGGAGGAAGAAGATCGTTTTGTGGTCGACAAGCGAGGGGAACCGCAGGTGGTGATCATGGGCATTAAAGATTTCCTCAAAAACCTAGTCGCCGAGCCGGAAGTCTTAGCCGCCATCCGAGCGAAGGCAAAGCGCAAAGGCAAGAACAAGCTCATGATGCGGGAGATCGATCAGGAGATTGCCAAATACCGCCGGGAGCTCAACTAATCCTCAGGTATGGTCCGATTGAAGGTGGTTCTTGACACCAACGTGGTCGTTTCCGCGCACCTGAACGCTGAAGGCTATGAACGGTTTGTTCTCGATCTTGGGCTCGCCAGAAAAGTTCAATTGTTCGTCTCTCCAGAGATTCTGACCGAGTATGATGCCGTCCTATGTCGGCCAAAGTTTTCTATTGATCTGAAAAAGCTAGACGCATCACTTACCCTGATCAAGGGGAAAGCAAAGACCTTTCGACCAAAACAGAAGCTCTCCATTACTACAGATCCGGGCGACAACAAGTTCCTGGAGTGTGCCCAAACAGTGAGAGCAGATTATCTGGTAACCGGCAACAAGCGTCACTTCCCCAAGCAATGGAAAGAAACGAAAGTGGTTAATGCGAAGGAGTTCATCAAGATCATTTCTCCCGAGCTGAAACGGTGAGCAAGAAGGCTGATACGACAACCAAAGCGAACAGTGCCGAGCTCTTTTTCTGTGACTGTTCCGGGCCCATTGCCCGCAAGCAAGACGTATGATACCCTTATAGTATGAAATCACATATAAGTATTACCATCGCCCAGGAGCTGGTGAATGAGCTGAAACGTCTGAGCCGGCAACAAAGGCGCTCTTTGAGTAATCTGATGGAACTGGCTGCGCTGGAGTATCTGAGAGACAAACGGGTGACTAGAAACATCCATACCAGTTCAGGCACTTTTCGAGGATCCTTCTCACGTAAGGACACTTATGAGAATAGATGAACTGCGGGGTCGCTTTCTGATTGACACCAATGTATTGATCTACGCGACGCTGGAGGGGGATCCCCGGTATCGGAGAGCCCAACAGGTGATCAAAAAGGGTGCTGACAACCTGTGTGAAGCATTTATTTCGGTCCAGAATCTGGCTGAAATGTACCCTAACTTGACGGGGCCGAAGACCAAGCCTCCTGATTCTCCTGAATTGGCTCGGAAGAAGATCAGCTCCATAGGCCAACTCCACTTCCTGGAAGTCCTGCCAACTAGTTACGAAGTCGTGACTACAGCGTTGGAGTTGTGCTGCAAATATGAATTAACTCTTCAGGATTATTTCGACATGCAGCTGGTGGCCACTATGCTTGTGAACCAGATCCCGACATTAATTACTGAAAACGACAAAGATTTCTCATTAGTCACGGAAATTTCTGCATGGAATCCTTTTTAGGTGCGGCATGCTCGGCCACAACTCTCCAATGAAATCCAGTTGTCTTTTGGGTGAGCCATGGCTTAAAGTGAAGCGAACCTGTGGCCTCAAAAGATTACAAAATCTGAATTGAAACAGGACCACCGACGACCCACCCTTGGCTGGGTCGGCGAATCGATCTTGAAAGGAGTCTATGGCATGCTTCCCTCGAGAAGAAGTTTCTTCAGAACGAGCCTTCTTGGACTGGCCGGTCTCAGTGCCACCCGTCACTTTCAGCAAGCAAGCGGCCAGTCCCGTTCTTTGCTCCAGGCGGACCCGCTGCACCCGGCAGCGGCTCAGTTTGACCGTCTTCCATTGCAATGGCACAAGCGCCAGGCAAAGACGCTGCGCGAAAAATGCGGTGAAAAAGATTGTGCCGCGGTGCTTCTTCGAGACCGTTGGAATATCATTTATTACACGGGGCTCTTCCACACCACCACGGAACGTCCATTCTGGGTGCTGCTCCCCATCAGTGAGGAGGCCATCTTCTGGTACAGCCCCGGGCTCGATCGTGACTTAGTCGACTCCTGGTGGAGCACGGACAACGAATACTACTTTGACTACTTACACAGCCGCAAGGCGTACCCCAACCGAGGAAAGGTCGAACAAGGGGAAACTCTCGATCTTTGGGAATGGATGTTAAGAGGCTTGAAAGAGCGGGGCTTTGCAAATCAGGTAATCGGCGTGGATAAAGAGTTGTCTTCACAACAGCGCAGGGCAGCTCAAACACTTTTGCCTCACGCTGCCTTTCGTGACATCAGCCAGATTTGCATCGACATACGGATGGTGAAGACGGATGAGGAAATTGCCCTCACTCAACGCGCCTATGATTATTTCAGCAAGGTCCATGCCTTTGCTCGCGATTACATCCTGCAACATGGAACCGATGCCACAGACTTCGATGTGAGTCATGCCGCCACCGAGTACGCGACGGATCTCATCCTGGCCGACATCCAGCACGATGGGAAACCTCACAGCGCCGTGGGCATTGACATTGGTATCGGTTGTCGGACCGGAGCAGGGACTGCCTATCCCCACCCCAACCAGTTCTTTTACAAGAAGATTGAACGCGGAGACGCGCTTCAAGTCGCCGGGGTCATCAAGATCGGGGGCTGTGGAGGCGAATGTTATCGCTATTATCAGATCCTCCCTTCCACCGCCCGGCGCGACCAGGTCTGGCAGACTGTTACGGACACTGCCCTGCTCCTGCGCGAGCAGTGCTATCACGGCAATACGTGCTCGCAAGTGGCCTATGAGATTCATAAGCTTCAGGTGGAGCGCGGAATGGAAAGGCTTATTTACCACCGCCCGGGCCACGGGGAAGGAATGGAGGGGCATCAGCCTCCCTGGTTGGCCTTGGGAGACTATACCATGCTGCGAAAAGGCATGACTTTTAGCGTGGAACCGGGCCTGTACGATCCGGAAAACGGTTTTGGTTACAACCCCAGTGACAACTGTTTGGTCTGGGACAAGCGTGGAATTTTCCAAAGCAGCGTGCCCTGGACCAAGCAATGGATGTATTTGAAACTATGATTTCTAGGGGAACCTCTGGCTTCTCATATTCCGAGTGGAAAGGCATCTTCTGTCCCTCTGAACCTTTTTGCGGAACTTTTCCTACGCCACCTTCTTTTGTTTCATTTTAATCTCCCCGGCGGGCGATCGTGGTCAACATGCCATACTTGCCACTTAACCTTTCCACCAATGGAAAGGCCATCAGGAGAGGCTTCAGCATATAGTAAGGCAGACGGCTGCCGAAATGTGCTTCTGTCCAGTTAATCAAGCTGTACTTCAAACAGTGAATGTTTACTATTGGCGAGAAAAAGAGATGTTTGCAAACCCTTAATCCTTTTTCCCCCAGCAGAATTTCCAGGGGCTGAGGAGCGAAGTGGTATAAATGCCTGGGCACATCATCAAAACCGTACCAGTAGCGACGAAACAGGCGGGCTTGCAAGCTGTCCAAATTGGGAAGAGAGATAAAGATCCAGCCTCCCGGGCAAAGCAATTGATGGACCCGCTTGAGCACTTCACCAGGCTGTGGCAAGTGCTCCAATACGTGCCAGAATGTAATCACATTAAATGAGCCTTCGATAAGCTGATCGGAAAAAATATTCCCCTCGATCAAAGTGAGATCCTGGATCCTCTCACCAACCAGCCGAATGGTTTGCTGTGCCAACTCGACTCCCGTCTTATCCCATTTCCGGGGGTCCAGTGCCCACAGGAACTTTCCGTCCCCACATCCAACGTCCAGGATCCGCCCGCCAGCAACGAACCGTTCCACAAGATCAACTTTTTCTGTTTCCTTTCGCCAGGAACGGCTTCGCTGAAGTTTTCCCGAGAGAAACTCATCAACCGTCCGAGCTGTATCTCCCAGATAAGTGGGTGGGTAGTGCCGCTTAATTTCTTCTTCGGTCAGCAAAGGTGTGGTCCAGCCAAACCCGCAACCATGGCACCGGCGGATTTCCCACGTTTCTTCAGGTCTGTCGAGGACGCGGTCAAAGGCGGTAGTGAAAAGCTCGCAATCGTGGCACGAACAAACGGGACACTGCATCATCAACTGTACCTGGCATGGAGTGTACCGACGGCTTTAAAATGGACACTTCATTGCTTAGAAAACACGCTACACAAATAAATCCAACGAAAGAGCGTACTTATCCTAAAAGTCTTATCTCCACTTGTCCCTCCTTTATTTACGTCATGTACTCGTGTAGGAGCGCACAGGAGAGGAGTTATGTCGGATGTCAGTAGCATAGTTCTTCCCAAACCTTGTCGCTCAAAGGAGGCAATGGCCTTCCCCACCGTCTCATAGCTGATCGCTCCAGGACCAAACGCCTTTTCAAATTCTTGGCGGTAGGAGGGATCAGCCATCAGCTTTTTCTCCACTCCCTCCAGAGTATGGGCCATCTCTATCGGGTTCTGCACCGGGCCCTCGGCCTGTTTTTCTAGGTTCGGGGCACGCCCATCCCAGAATTGTGTGGTGTAGTAAGCGGCGTTAAAAACAGTAGGAGCATTTCGGGTGCCCTTCTGGCCGTGGACACCCTGCGAGACGGGTTTACCATCCGAGAAGCCCAACTCGGGCTTGTGGCAGGTGCCACACGCGACAGTGTTGTCCACTGAGAGAATCGGATCGTAGTAGAGCCTGCGACCCAGGGCGATGGTCTCGGCTGTGGGCGGATTATCGGCTGGAATCGGAACTGGTGGCAGCCCCAGTGGCGCTTCGATTTGGACAGGAGTGCCAATTGGTATAGCAGCCCCAGCCCGCCGTATTTCGAAGCGACGTGGCCGCTCAGCCAGATAGATCCACAACACGGCGGCGAACAAAGCAATTACGACAATAGCCAAAAGGATCTTGCGTTTCATGGTTTTTACTTCATCTCCTCCTTCGGTTCCTGAAGCCTATATTAGCCAATCGTCAACTTTCCCGCCATCATTAGGCCAGCCCGGCCCCTCGGGT
>JALLON010000067.1 GCA_027717925.1 Acidobacteria bacterium AH-259-G07
TCAATCGACTCAAAATAATGGTTTTTCCCATCCTCGAAGTGGTACAGAAGCGCTTCGTGCGCAGCGCCCCATTGTGTTTCGAGCATCCATTTGACGTAGCCTTCGTAAAAGTGGCACGTTTTTCTCATCAGCTCCTCCGCACTGGTGTAGTCGGTAATCCAGCTTTGGCGAGCTTTGGAGTGGGCTGCGGCTTCTGAGAATTCCCGGTAGAGTCCAGGCAGTCGCTCAGGATAGTTCGGCGCCGCCATCTGACCTAGTATGTCACCTGTGCCAATGATACAGCCGAGAAAGCGTTCCCGCTCGCTGCGAAAAGAAAGCTCATTGACATCAACGGCTACCCCCGTACAGTCGATGGCAAGCTGGACAACTCGGATTTCGTCTGCAGCCACCCCAAAGGATGGGAGAAATTTTGCGGCAAACTCGCCACTTCTGCTGACATGAACGAGCGTATACTTGGCCCCTGTTCCCTCATTATCCCCGATTTGTTTCATGAAGCCGCTGTCGTGCAGCAAGATGGCGGCAACAGCCAACTCGAAATCACGCCAGCTCACCGACGGAGGCTTTCGACGTTTGATGTGCCCGTCCAGGAGACGAACCACCGCCACGGTTGCCTCACACGTATGCGTGAGGTCGTGATAGGCTGTATCGCTGCCCTGGTAGCCGGGGTACCTTCCCGCAAAGAGGTCTTCTACTCCGCCAAAAACCTTGCAGAGGAAAGTTGTGCTCCTGTCGGAGAAATGTGAGGTGAATGTCTTTTCGACGAAGTTCAGTGTTTGTTTCGGACTCGCGATATGCATTTCGTCTGTCATTTCTCTTTTCGGCTGAAGCATAAACAAGCCTTGTGCAAGAGGCAATTATAAGGCGCCCCATGCTCCATCCAGTCCTTGCAATGATTGGACTGAGACTGTCTTCTGCCCATCATACTCTTGTGTCACTTATCTATAATGATACCAAAGCATGCAACCAGGAGCGTGATCTCTCACTGGCACTTTTCTTGCATTGCCGCGAGCAAAAAGGGGCCTACCTCTATTATTGAGCGAAAAGGCCGTTTTTTTTCTAATGGCGGCCAACACCCTACCAGAAGCCTATGACAGGGGTGAGTTGATATGATTTCTCCGTCTCATGAATCGGAAAGAGCCCTGGGTCGAATTCGTGAAACTTCATATTCTCTATCAGCACGCGCCACAGTGAACCTGGAGGGCGAGTGCTGATGCTGAGAACATGGCCTTGGTTCCTCCTGCTGTTTTACGGACTCGTTTCGGCCCTGGTCGCCATCCCACAAGGCGCACTGGCTCAAGACCTCCGCCCAGAGAGCTTGTACGAGGAAGACAGCCTGAGCGACAAGGATGGGTTTTGTGTTGAAGGTGAGCAGGAGGAGGTGCAGGAGGGCGAGGAAGGGAACGCACAAGAGGAAGAGGGATCTCAGGTCAAGGTTGTCTATGGCCCCAAGGGTATCCAGCTCACCACTCCTGATGGAAGGTTCCTGACACAAATCCAGTGGCGGCTTCAGGCGCGCTACTCCTTCCCCTTCGACTCGGAACCGCGAAGTGTTTCACAATTTGATGCGCAAGATTCAAGCACGTTCAAAATCCGCCGCGCCCGTATGAAGGTCGGTGGGCATGCGTACCAACCCTGGCTCAAGTACGACATCGAATATGACTTCCCCGGCAACCGACTCTTGGACTTCCGGTTGACAATTGACAAGTACGAGTGGTTGCAACTCCGTGTTGGACAATGGAAGAGCAACTACAATCGAGAACGCGTGGACTCCTCCGGAAACCAACAGTTCGTCGAGCGATCGATTGTCAACAGAGCATTTACCATTGATCGGCAGCAGGGAGTCATGCTGTTCGGGCATCTCATGCCAGGCAAGCCGGCCGATTCGTGGTACTACGCGGGTGTCTTTACAGGCACCGGAAGAGGTGCAAGCACCAACGACGATGGACGGATGATGTGGATGGGCCGATTTCAATGGAATTTTCTGAGGCGGGATCTGAAGTTCTCGCAAAGTGACCTGGCCTACCACGAAGAACCAACCGGGAGCATCGCTTTCGCAGCATTGACGAACCGTAGCCGGTTCACGAGATTCTCATCCAGTGGGGGAGGCCAGCTTGATGGCTTTGAAGAGGGCGCTCCCGGACAGTATTCTGTAAAGCAGCTGCTGGAAGAAACCGCCTTCAAGTACCGAGGATTCTCGTTCCAGCACGAATACCATTGGAAGCAAATTGAGGACACGGTCAACGGGACCACAACGAAGCTCGTGGGGAGCTACGCTCAAGCGGGCTACTTCTTCCATTATCTGATTCCATCGGTTCCCAAACAATTGGAGCTGGGGTTTCGCTATGCCTTTGTGGACCCGAACGTCTCGCTCCCGAACGATCGCCGAGGCGAGTATACTGGCGTGCTGAACTGGTTCTTCAAAGAGCATCGCAACAAACTGACTTTCGACGTGTCTGGCCTGACCCTCGCGCAGTCGGGAGGCTCCGATCTGGCTGACCTGCGTGTGAGATTGCAGTGGGATGTCTCCTTCTAGGTGCCGGGTAAACTCCCAATTTCTTGTGAGCGCAAACATCGCCGGGTTCTGTTGAGTTCCGGGACCATAGGAATGTGGAAGGCGGGCTCGATTAAAAGATAGAAAACCGGTTGATTCATATTTTATTTTGAATGGCCACGAATTTCTGGATACGATTGTTTCCAAAATCTACAATATAATCTCTCTGCACGCAACTGCCGTGGTTTTTCCCATTTCAATATAAAGCCATCAGGTTGACATTGCGCTTCAACACCTGAAGAGTTTATTATCTGCTGCATCTGCTGCACAAACTCACCCCCACAAACTGGAGGGCAAGCTTTGAGCGGGAAGGCCGTTTCCCATTACAAGGTCATAGAGAAACTGGGCCATGTGATCCTATTGGCGGGTGTGGTCGTAACCTTCCTGACCACATCAAACAGTGCCCGAGCACAGATTCAAATCGGCACGGTGAGAGGGACTGTGGCAGACCCCACTGGCGCTCGTTTGCCCAGTGCCAAGGTGACGTTGGAACACCCAGTTACCGGCTTCCGCAGGCTGACCACGACTGATCAGCCGGGCGAATTCATGTTTAATAACGTTCCCTTCGCTACGCATACGTTGCGCGTAGAGGCTCCTGGATTCCAGGTTCTGGAGAGGGCCGTGTACGTGCGCTCGAACATTCCTGTGGTCCTAGAGATAGAGTTGAGGGTTGCCGGGACCAAAGAGATTGTGATGGTGGCAGCTGGCTCTCCTTTGCTGGAAAAGGATTCTCCCAGCACGGAGACCGCCCTCGGTCAAAGCCTCATTCAACGATGGCCGGGCGCCCGCCCGAGTACCGGCTTGCAAGAGCTCGTTGCCACGGTGGCGGGCTGGGCCGCTGAAGACAATGGGCTCCTGCACGCCAGAGGCGTGGATGATGGATTTCTCTTCGTTATCGATGGAATTCCACTGAGCGACAGAATAGACACCCTCTTTGCAGGCTCCATCGATACGGACATGATCCAGTCCATGCAGGTCATTAATGGTCATATTCCCGTCGAGTATGGCTATGCCTCAGGCGGTGTCATTAGTATTCTGCCGAAATCTGGGATTGATATGCCGTTGGGCGGCAGTTTCACCCTGGGTGCCGGAAACTTTCGCACAGGCGAGGTGTCCTACACGCTGAGGGGAAATGTCAAGCGTAAGTTTGGGTTCTACATTACCAACTCCTTGAGTGGATCTTTGCAACGATATCTTGATCCGATTGATCCACGAAATTTCAATAACCGAGGCGGCGCCTTACGGCTCAATGTTCGGACTGACTGGCATCCGACGGCCAACGATATTTTGATCGCCAATGTCTCCGTCAACGGAACCGACTTCCGCGTGACCAATACTTTTGAACAAGAACTAGAGGGTCAGCGCCGGCGGCAGGGGCTGCGGGACAATAACCAGTCAGTGACTTGGCAGCACACTTGGTCTGCTGACATGGTGACCAATTTGGGGTGGTATCGTCGCTCCTACCAAGCCGAACTCATCCCCAGCGCCAACGATACACCATTGTCAGCCAGCCAATTTCGAGAACACGTACGGCAGGGGATCCTGATCAATCTCACGCAGTTTTATGAGGGCCACCTGATCAAAGCCGGCGCTGACGTGCAGCGGGTCACGCCGCGCGAATTCTTCTCCTTTTTCATCACTGATTTTGATGAAGCTGCTGAAGCTGACCTCAGCCCTCTCACATTACAGTTCGATGAGGAAAACCCGTTTCTCTTCCGTGACCGGGCTGTCCGTGGGCAGACATCCTGGTACGTCCAAGACACCTTCTCGCTCTTTGAAAACCTCACCATCAATGCGGGGCTTCGATTTGATCATACAGCGGTGTTGGTATCTGATTCACAATTCAGTCCCCGTCTGGGCGCCGTCTACTATATTCCGCGCACCAGAACCGCAATTCGAGGATCATACAACAGATTATTCATGCCATCTCAGGTCGAGAACCTGTTGCTCTCCTCTTCCGAAAAAGCCCGTCAACTTTCTCCTTTCGTGACGCCGGAGGGTGAAGGAGGAGCCGCAGTCCGGCCTGAAAGACAACATGCTTTTGAAGTTGGATTCGCTCAAAACATTGCCGATCTCTTCAAGCTTGATGCGGCCTATTGGTGGCGGTTGGTACGGAACTATGACGATCCCAATGTATTTTTTGGTACAACGATTATCTTCCCCAATGCTGTTGCCAAAGGAGAAGCACAAGGCGTCGATGTCCGCATTGACGTGCCTGAAAGAAAAGGATGGTCAGGATACTTTAGCTATTCCAATTCGCGCGTCTTTCAAATTGGACCGATCAACGGAGGACTTTTTCTTGAGGAGGAGGTAATTGAAATTGGACCGGGAACGCGGTTTACGCCCGATCACGATCAGCGCAATGTTGGAGCCTTTGCTGTGACGTACTATCATCGCAAGAGAGGGCTTTGGGCGTCTTTTTCTGGTAGGCATGAGAGCGGAACTCCGCTGGAGGTCGAAGAGGACGAGCTGGAGGAGTTGATGGAGCGACCGGGTGCAGAGTTGGTCAATTTCGAGCGGCAGCGAGTCAAGCCACGAACGTTATTCGACCTTTCAGTCGGCAAGGATCTGTTCCAAAGTGAACCGCTCACGGTCAGGTTGCAATTCGATATTCGGAATCTGACCAATGAGCGATTCGCCTATAACTTTGGCAACCCTTTCAGTGGGACCCATTTCGGTCATCCACGGCTGTGGAGCGCACGGATTAAGCTTACTTTTCGTTAAAGAATATACACTTACCTCAGAGCGAGCTTCCGTGAATGATGAAGTTTTGGCTGACACCGGTGGAACGACGCTTTTTTTAACACCTGGGATCCAGTGGGTGCTCACACCCCGTTTCCTGGTTGAAGCTGCCTTTCAAATCCCGATCGTTCAGGAACTCAACGGGACCCAGCTGGTCTTCGCGCCCACGGCCAATGCAGGAATCCGCCTGCTATTTTAGGGCCGAAGACCCTGAGGGCGAGCCCGCAGGACATCGAGCCGAAAAAAATGGAAGGATTTCCCCTCCAAGTGCATCCAATAGATAACGGACAGCAAAGTGGATCTCTCACACAGGAAAGCAAACCTCTGTTGGAGAAAGAAATCATTGAGCGTTGTCAGTCCGGGGATGAAGAGGCTTTTCGCGCAATCTTTGACCGCTATCAGAGGAAGATTTTTCGGCTTTGCTATCACTTTACCGGGAATGGCTCTGACGCGGAGGAGCTCACACAGGAGATCTTTTTGAAAACGTATCTTTCCATAGGGCAGTTCGACTTTCGCTCCAGCTTTTACACTTGGCTTTTCAGAATTGCAGTGAACGAGTACCTCCAGCATCGAAGAAAAAAGAGACCCCGAAGAGTACCCTTGGATGAGCGGACGTTCTCGCTTTCGCCGTCGGAGAGTCTTCCACTTGATTCGCTCTTAATACATGAAAAACAAGAGCAGGTTCGACAGGCGCTGAAAAAGCTACCCGGAAGATACCGGTTGGTCCTGCTCTTCAAGGAGATTGAAGGACTTTCGTACGGGGAGATGGCGCGGATTTTCGGGGTATCGGAAGGGACCATCGCATCGAGGCTGAATCGGGCGCGTGAACGATTCCGCAAAGCCTATGAAAAGGAGGTGAGCGAGTCTTGAAATTAGCCTGTTTTTGGCTGCGCCGGGAATTATCGCCTTACCTGGACGGGGAAATCCCACCCCTCGTGGCGGAAAAAATCGGGAATCATCTGGAGCGCTGTCCGGAGTGTGAAAAAGAGCTGGAGGCACTGCAGGGTCCAGGTCGCCTCCTTCGTCAAATGGAGACTCCTCCTGCTCCACCCCATCTTTGGGAAACGGTTCTAAAGCGCCACCGAGGAGGCGTGCTCAGCAAAGATCGAGAGGCAGATCGACGGCTGCTGCCGCGCTTTCGTCCGCGATGGGCGCTGACCCTGCTGATTGTGGCAGCCTTTGTTGTCCTAACGGTGTTGCTGGTCCCCGAGCTCACTTTTTTGCGTCATTCCTCTCTGATTATCAACCAAGCCCAGGCCATTGATCTCGGTCTCTATCTTGATGAATTAAACAAAGGCTCTTCCTTGCGGACTTTCGATCAAAAACATCAGGCTGCTAGGGTGTCGGCGGACGAAGCCAGACAACAATGTCACTTCAGGGTTGTGATCCCTCAGTCTCTCCCCGGCGGTTACCGCCTGGTTCAAACAAAACTGCTGAAAAGCATATGCTGTTTTGCTACCCAAAACGATTATCGCGCCAATGGGACTGTCATTTACATTTTCGAACTTCCTCCTCAGCACCCCATTGACTTCGGCCGTCGAGAACTGATCCGCAAGATGGTGAATGGGCTGCAATACAACGGGGTCAAAGCGGAGAACTTCCAGGTGATGAACTGGGAAGGTTCCGATGTCAACCTCACGCTACTCGGAAACCTGCCCGAGGAGGAGCTAGTAAGAATTTTGAAATACCTGACGACCCAGGGAGAACAGGGTCAGCTTCACAGCTATTCTCAACAGAAAGGAGGTGCATAGCCAATGCGAAAGAAAGTTCTGATTGTCGCCTTGTTTTCGCTTCTGGCGCTGGGCGGTGCCACATTGGTGGCGGCGAACAGCATCATGGGCTGGGGCGCGAACTGCTGTGGTTCATGTGAAGTGAAGTGACTTCACTCCCGCCCATAGAGGTGCAGGTCTGGGCTAACCCCAGACCTGCACCTCTATTTCCAAAAAGCAGTATAGATGGAGAAGGAAATGAAGCATTTGAGTGTTTTTCTCATTCCTATTTTGACTTGTCTCCTGGTTTTTTCCTTCGCCTTGCCACGGGATCCGGGCAAGGTGGTTCTTACCATCGAGGGTAAAGGGGAAATAAAGGGGATGGTTTGCGCGGGCTGTAAGCGCACGGTGGAAAACGCCCTCAAGAAGGTGGAAGGCGTGCATCAAGTGGCGGTGGATCTCAAAGAGCAGGAAGCAAGAGTAGAGTTTGACCCGGAAAGGGTGAAAGAAAAAGATCTGATCAAGGCTGTAGAAGAAACAAAGATATTTACCGCCAAGGTGAAAAAAAGAATAAAACAGAAAGGGTCATGACGGTTCGGTGGAGCTCCTTTCTCTTCATTCCTTCCAGCCGTTGAGAGGGCCGAAAATCCTGTAAGACGGGTCCACAGCGAGAAAATCTACATTGGGTTTGTGAGTCATGAAAATAAGAAGTACGGCGAAGCGCCTTCTTTTAATTTGTATGGTGTCTCTTTTGCTGCTGTGCTTCGCCTTGAGCGAAAATGCGCGAGCTCAGACTGCCGGATCCGTGGAAACCATCCCAGTTGACAATACGGAAGCGAAGAACGATGGTCTGGGGTTTATGCCCACCTTTGAACTCAAGGACCTCAAGGGCAACGTCGTTTCGTCTGCCCAGTTTAAGGGAAAAGTTCTGATGATTGATTTTTGGGCCAGTTGGTGCGCTCCGTGCCTGAAAGAGATGCCTCATTTTCAGAAACTTTACGAGCAGTACCAGAGGCAGGGATTTGAGATGGTGGGTATAACCTTGGACGTGGATCCGGCGGATGTGCAGAAGGTGTTGGCGGAAACTGGGGCTCGCTACACGATGCTCTTTGCCGACGAAGAAGACCGGATTCAGGCGGCTTTTGGAGTTCAAGGGATCCCCACCACCTTCATCATTGATCGGGAGGGGAAGCTCCGAGAAAAAATCGTGGGCTTTGCCTACAAAGAAGAATTCGAGGAGATACTGAAAGGGTTACTTGCAGATTCAATCAGTATGAGGAGCAGGTAACAAGCCCACAGAGAAGGAGGGAGAAAGTATGAAGAGTTTCAAGACCTTTCTTGGATTGTTGTTAGGGTGGCTGTGGATGACATCGGCGTATGGGGCCATTGAGTCGGTGGAGCTAACGGTCCATGGCATGACCTGAAATGCTTGAGCATTCGGGGTCCAAAAGACCCTGGAACGCCTGGATGGCGTTCGAAAAATCGAAGTCAACCTGCTGAAGGGATGGATCAAGATCCTACCCAAGGAGAATTTCCAACTGGATCCTCTGAAAATCTGGAAACGTGTGGATGACAGCGGCATCACCACGGACCGGATCGCCATAACTGCGCAAGGCATACTGGTGGAGGGAAAGGAAGGCGAACTTACCCTGCAGATTCCGGAGACGGAGCAGACGTACAGGCTCTCTGGGGAGCAAGCAGAAAAGTTGAAAGTGGAAGCTCAGGCTGGGCAAAGCGTCTGGACTTCAGGAGTGATTTTTCAGGCCCAGGAAAAGAAAGAGAAGCCTTCAAGGAGCCGTGTGCTTGAAGTGACTGAATACCAGATCCCTTAAGAGTGCGGGATACTCCGGAAGATCAAGGCAGGGCAAAATCTGGTAAGGAGGAAACGTCTTCGAGTTCCGCTTAACTTAATTTTGGAGGAATGAGCCATGAGAAAAAGAAAGGCGCTAACTTTAATGTTTGTTTGCCTGGGATTGCTGGTTCCGGCGACTTACTGGGTTGCTCAGTCGGCGCAGAAGACCAAGACGGAAAAAGCAGAAGCGGAGGAAGAAGTCGTCATCTGCTTTCTGTGTGATGCGGCCGGAATGCCCATGTACCTGAAGGACACCATCAAGGTGACGTACAAAGACCGGGCGTACTATGTGTGCAACAAGCGTGAGGAGATGCAATTCAAGAAAAACCCGGAAAAGTGGATCTTTGCTATTGATCCCATATCCGGGAATAAGATCAACAAGCACGACGCGGTCATTTACAAGCACAACGAGGTGGCTTACTTTTTCGAAACGGCCGCGAACCGGGACAAATTCAAGGCCGAGCCGGACAAGTATGTTGAGTGACTTCTGGAGTTGAAACATGCCGAAGGAAATCGTGAAGGATCATAACTGGCCTCATCCGTTGAGCGTGCATCTGTAGGGAGGGACTGTCAAACCGTTTAGGATGTGTCCCCTGGTTCCATGAGGGAGTGACATCCTCTTGACGTACAGGGGAAGTGATAGTGAAGGAAGTTGAGGAATTATGAAATCGAGAGGACGATCGAGCTTTTTTCTGCTTGTGTTCGTGATCCTGAGCACTCTGTTTTCGTTTTCGCGCTTTGCGGTGGCACAAGGGGTGAGTCCACAGACTGGGACCACCCTTTTTCAAGGGGGCAGCTTCCTGAACTTCAACTCGGTTTTTTTGGGTCGGGACAAGCTGCGGATTGATGGCCGCAAGGTAGAGGATCCACAAAATCGAGATGTTTTCGTCAATGTGTTCCCCATTAACTGGGGATGGGGGTTTTGGCACGATAACCAGATATTGGTTTCAGTTCCTTTTGTGAGGAAAGACCTCGACTTTACCGGACCCGCTGGGGATCGGATCACCGGGCTCGGGGGTAGTGGTGTGGGGGATATTTTGCTCTTATACAAGCATCGATTTCTTCGTCTTGACCGTGCGGGGGGAACAACTCAGGTAGCCTTCACCGTCGGGCCGAAACTTCCCACCGGCTCCAACGAGGAGCGTGATCAAGAGGGCAAACTGCTCCCGCCGTCGCTTCAACCGGGATCCGGTTCCACCGACGTGCTCTTCGCGGTGGCTGGCTCCCACGTCGTCCAAAAGTTCACAGTGAACGTAAGCGCCACCTACAAGCTCAACACAGAGGGCACTCAGGACGTCAAGCGAGGGAATCTGTTTGAGCTGCGCTCCCTGCTCAACTACCGGTTCTGGCAGGCGCCGTATCCAGGACCGGAGCTGTGGTTGGGGCCGATCTTCTCCTATGAAGTCTTGCAGCGCGATCGCGTAAACGGCGTGCCAGCGCTCAACAGCGGGGGACGGCAATTTTTCACGGGTCTGTTCATCCTGTTTGACCCGAAACCCGATTGGCTCTTCAACTTCAATGTCGAATTCCCAGTCGTCCAGGATTTAAACGGGACCCAGTTGGGTCTCAAGCCTCGGATCAGTTTCGGGGTCATCAAGCAGTTATTTTTCGGGAGTTAGTAAAACAGAGGTATTTATTTTGATTGAAGGGCATGTGAAGATGGAACGCTGCTGATATGTTTTGGTTAATACATCAGAATCGTCCAGAAAGAAAGGGGGTAAAGTAAATGACAAAGAAGCGTATCCTTATAGCTTTACCGGTTATATTGGTTGTTGCGGTGGGAATTTTCCTAGCCACAACCATGTTTGCTGAAAAACAAGGGAGGGCGGAAATCGTCCTCCAAGAAGGAGCCTCAGTTAGCAAAGAGCAACTCGCTAACGCCTTGGAGGGGACGCACTTCACCATTAAGGATGTTGAAACTACGGCTGAGGGTAAACTGATTTGTGACATCGGTGGTATGAAATGCGGTGGTTGCCTGTCTCAGGTGGAGGCTGCCTTAAAGAAAGTAGAGGGGATTCAGGTGGTTAAGGCGGTTCTTGTAAAGTGAACCTAGGGAACCGCATTTTTGACCACCGGTAGCTTTGTGGACTGCACGGGTCCAAATTGTTGTGATTTCTGCGAAGTGAAGTAGTCTTGGCGCCAGCGCTATGAGA
>JALLON010000068.1 GCA_027717925.1 Acidobacteria bacterium AH-259-G07
GCGGACATCATCATTGTCGGCTTGGACAAGGCGGAGTTGCAGCCCGTTTACGATTATTATTCGCATTTGGTGTATGTGGCCAAGGGTGCAGATGTCGAAACCAGCATCGTGGACGGTCGGGTGATCATGGAGCACCGCAAGGTACTGACCTTGGATGTAACTCAAATCAAACAGAAGGCGGAAGAATACCGGCGACAGGTTGTCCAGAGCATGAAAAAATAGCGAGGAAAAATCCCGGTTAAGGCAGTCCAAAGAGGAGGATAAAAGCGTGGGTACGTTGGTTCGTCACAAAAGATTAACGTGGCTGTTAACTGTATTTTACCTGTTGGTCTGCTTTCAGTCGAGGGGATGGGCTCAAAACGCAGGACAAGTTGGGGTCAAGGAAAAAGAGGAAATCAATGTGGCCGTCATTAACCGGGATCGCCAATGGCTAAATCTGGAATCGGAAGCAACATTAGAAGACACTTTCACCGTCG
This sequence comes from Acidobacteria bacterium AH-259-G07, assembly GCA_027717925.1. Lineage (GTDB taxonomy): Bacteria > Acidobacteriota > UBA6911 > RPQK01 > JADFOI01 > JALLOL01. Next base: position 477 of record JALLON010000068.1, read on the forward strand.
ATACGCCCAATGGGAAAAGCGTAACCATTCGCAAACTGCGCTATAAGGGGGTTCCTTTTTTACTATGTAACTAGATTTGGCGACCAGGGTAGCGGAGAGATCACCTCGCTGGCCCAGGAATCTTATCCGGGGGAACGCACGGTGCAGATTTGGGTGACTTTGATGCAGCTCGGCGTGGAAAATGTGATTCATGGCAACATCATTGGCGGGGTCAACCCAAAGCTCAACTATGATGATCTGATGATCATCGATGATTTTATCGATCTAAAGCCCAATCACCCCCAATCCATCCTCCCTTATTTTTATAAGGGAAAACCGCTCACGCTCAGGCGGTTATCCACGCGCATGAATCCGGTGCTCTGTCCTGAACTGAGACGAGTCATGTACGATCATTCTCTGAAATTCCATCACGCTAAAGTTTATTATGGAGGGACCTTAGTGCAGACGCGAACCGGACGCTGGGAAACCCCGGCCGAAGTACGAATGATTCGGTCTTTTGGAGGCGACCTAGTCTGTACGCAGGATGGCACCTACATTGTTTACGCCAAGCAAGCCAGCATCCACTTTGCCACCCTGCAATATGTGATGAACTTTGCAGAAGGGATAAGACCCCTGGATACCCCGACAACCTCTCCTATGGGATTTCAGAGGATATCTGAATCTATGCGCAAGACCCTTTTAGAGTCGCTGGTTTCGCTGAAGGGGCTCAGGCATAAGTGCGGATGTTTCCCCCTCCAGCAAAGACGCTAAAAAAACATTCGATACAAGACAAACAGGAAGGAGGTGATGACATTGCGAACCCAAAGACCGCGGTTCCATTTGGTCGTTGTTTTGGGGCTTTATCTGTGTGCCCTGCCCGCCCTGGCGAAGGCTCAGCAATTTGATCTCTTAATCAAAGGCGGACACGTGATCGATCCCATGAATCAGATCGATTCCATTATGGACGTGGCCATTGCCGACGGGAAGATCGCCCGGGTGGCCGCTAATATTGCTGCCACACAGGCCAAAACAGTCGTGTCTGCCAACGGATTATTGGTGATACCCGGGTTGGTCGATATCCACACTCATGTCTTTTACGGTACCAAACCAGACGCCGCCTACAGCGATGGTTTCCGCAGTGTTCCACCAGATGGCTTCACCTTTCGCGCTGGTGTAACCACGGTGGTGGATGCGGGCAGCGCCGGATGGAGAAATTTCCGGCAATTTAAGGAACAGGTCATCGATCGGTCCACAACCCGTGTGCTGGCTTTCTTGAACATCGTGGGCTCGGGCATGAAGGGAGGACCTGTGGAGCAGAATCTGGCGGACATGGACCCCAAACTCACGGCCATGCGCATCCTGCAGTTCCCGGAGATCATCGTCGGCATCAAAACGGCGCACTATCGGGGTCCGGAATGGGACCCGGTTGATCGTGCGGTGGAGGCCGGTCGGCTGGTGGATGTGCCGGTGATGGTGGACTTTGGCCAGTTTGTACCGGAGCGACCCTTCCAGGAGCTCGTCCTCGAGCATCTCCGCCCGGGCGATATTTACACCCATACTTATCTGGGCCGGGTGCCCATGCTCGACCAGCAAGGCAAGGTTCGATCTTACCTGTTCGAAGCGCAGAAACGCGGTGTGATCTTCGATGTGGGTCATGGTGCGGGCAGTTTTCTTTTCCGTCAGGCGGTGCCTGCTGTGGCGCAGGGATTTGTCCCGAATTCGATCAGCACCGACCTTCATACCGGCAGTATGAACGCCGGCATGAAGAACATGCTTAACATCATGTCTAAGTTTCTGAACATGGGTATGTCGATTCAGGAGGTCATTCGGCGTGCCACCTGGAATCCTGCCCAGTTCATCAAGCAGACCGATCTCGGGCACTTGAGCGTGGGTGCGATGGCCGATGTGGCGGTACTGAATCTGAGGCAAGACAATTTTGGGTTCCTTGACGTCGGCGGCGGCAAAATGTCTGGAACACAGAAACTGCAATGTGAGTTGACAATCCGCCAAGGGCAGGTTGTGTGGGACTTGAACGGCATCTCCCGACCCGAGTACACTTCCCCGCAGTGAAGGAAGGGGTGAAAAAGGGGTCAGACCTTGAGTTTTTCGTTTTTCGGACCGAAAAACGAAAAACTCAAGGTCTGACTCCTTTTTCCGCTCGGCCCCCTTGTTTAGAATAACCTCATGTCTTTTCACGAAGAGCTTCTAGAGAAGGCCCGACCCATTTGGGATACCATGTTAGGACACCCATTCTTAAAAGAGACGGCGGAGTGCCGTATCGAAGATGCTGTCTTTGCCAACTGGCTTCAGCAGGACTACTTGTTTGTGCAGGGCGCGATCCCCTTCATCTCAGTTATGGTGTCGCGAGCGCCTCTTTGCGTCCGCTCCGGGCTGGCTCCCGCCATTGGCGCTCTGCAGGAGGAGCTGAGGTTGTTTGAGGAAATGGCTTCCAAGAAGAATGTCTCCCTGGACAATCTGAGGATTACCCCTACCTGCCATGCCTACATACAGTTCATGTTGGCTACGGCTCACTCGGCTAGCTTTGAGGAGAGCTTCGCTCTACTTTATGGTGCGGAGAAAGCCTATTTTGATTCTTGGACCTGGGTCAAAGGAAACCTGAAAGGCGAATCGCCCTGGCAGCCTTTTATCGAGAAATGGTCAGATGAAAACTTTCAGCAGTGGATCAACTGGATTGAGGGTGTACTGGACAACCTGGCCGATCAAGCTTCGACCTCGCTGCAAGAGAAGATGATCGAGGTTTTTCGGCTCGCCGGGCAGTATGAGCTGCTTTTTTGGGACATGGCGATCAAGGGAGAGTCTTGGCCGGTTTAAGATCCAATTAATGCAACCAGAAAGTGGTTCAAGATGAAAACTTACAATATTGCGGCAATTCCAGGAGATGGCATCGGAGTAGAAGTAATTGATGAAGGAATCCGCGTGCTCGAGAGTACGGCTTTAATGTATGGCTTTCGCATGCAATTTGAGCACTACCCTTGGGGTACCGAATATTATTTGAAACATGGCTCGATGATGCCCGAGACGGCGCTTGGAGAGTTGAAGGACGCAGACGCCATCTATTTGGGGGCAGTGGGCGACCCCCGTGTGCCTGATAATGTGACTCTGGGTGGGCTCCTCTTGCCGATTCGCCAAACTTTTCAGCAGTTTGCCAATGTGCGGCCGGCTTTCTTGTTTGCCGGCGTCACTTCGCCTCTCTCCGGTAAACAACCAGGAACAATAGACTGTGTAGTTGTTCGAGAAAACACCGAAGGTGAATACTCGCAGGTGGGTGGGCGCGTTCATAAGGCTTTAGAGGGAGAAGTGGCGGTTCAAACTGCGGTTTTCACTTCTCGGGGTACGGAAAGGATCATTCGGTTTGCCTTCGATCTGGCCACTAGGCGGGGCAAAAAAAGAAAGGTGACCTCAATCACGAAATCCAATGCCCTGGGATTTGGAATGGCTCTCTGGGATGAAATCTTCGAACAAGTGGCCAAGGAATATCCCGAAATTCAAACTGAATCCCTTCTCGTTGATGCCGCGTGTATGGATCTCATCCGTCGCCCGGAGGACTTCGATGTACTGGTCGCCTCAAACTTGTTTGGCGATATCACTAGCGAAATTACAGCAGCCGTAACCGGAAGCCTGGGACTGGCACCGAGCGCTAACATCAATCCTGCACAGGATTATCCTTCGATGTTCGAACCTGTTCACGGGTCGGCACCTGACATCGCTGGAAAGGGGATTGCAAATCCGGTTGCCGCCATTCTTGCCGGTCAAATGATGCTTGAATTTTTAGGTGAAACAGAGCTGGCTGATTGTATCTATCAGGCAATCGCGAAGTACCTTAAAGAAGGAGTCAAAAAGACTGCGGACCTGGGCGGGAATGCGACCACTCAAGAAGCCACTGATGAGATCATAGGACTGCTGGGATTGGTCAGAGACAAGCTCGACACAACTACTGTTTAGCGATCTATACTGCCAGGGTTTTCCACATCCTCTGAAATTCGATTTCTACATCCCAGAAAGTGCAAATCGGGTGCGTCAATCCAAGCGGGGTTAACGAATTTCCCGAGGTTGAGAGAATTTGGAAATATAGATGGCTACTCAAACCAATGTAGAAATTCCCGCAAAGGGAGCTCCACTTCCCCGATCCTTCCTCGAGTATGTGAAATCCATGGGCCCGGGCGTTGTCGTGGTTCTCACCTGGTTGGGGGCGGGCAGGTGATGGGCGGGGCCAGGCCGAGCCTGCGCAATACCCCCAAGTTCACTTGATAGTATGCATAAGTGTACATATAATTAGTCAGTGGAATCTGAGTGGGACAGCCGGAAGGCCGCCGCGAATCTCAAGAAGCATGGGGTCGATTTCGCGGACGCCGTGACCGCGCTTTACGATGATCTGGCTGTCACCATTGCGGATGAAAGCGCCGACGAAGTGCGGTTCGTGACCATTGCCATGGATGCGCTTGGACACATCTTGGTAGTTGTTTACACGTGGCGCGGGGACCGTGTGCGCCTCATCTCGGCAAGAAAGGCGAAACCACGGGAACGCAGGCAATATGAGGGCTAGCCCATGAGAAAAGAATATGACTTTAGCAAGGGCAAACGCGGAGCGGTTCTCAAAACCCCTCCTGGAAAAACCCGCATAACGATTCGCATTGATGACGATATCCTTCAATGGTTTCGTGATCAGGTCCATGCTGCGGGTGGTGGGAGCTATCAGACGCTGATCAACACCGCCCTGCGTGAATACATGACTTCAAAAAAGCAACCACTCGAGGCGACCCTTCGTACCGTGATTCGTGAAGAATTGTCCAGATATGGAAAGAAAGCGGCGGAATGAGCCTTGCCTCTTCCCGAGGTGAAACCTATGCACTGCTGCCAGGTCGCTGAAGATTCCGATCGTCAGGAGTTCTTGAAGCTCGGCCCAGCAGCGGGCTTGTACTTAGCTGACCAAGTAGTCGATCTTGAGCAGCTCTACCCGCATTACCTGCAAGAGGGTGGACAGTCTCTTGAGGCCACTCCGGATTGGAGAGCTGACGGAATGCCACGGGGTGTGTAGGGGGCGAGCCGCCGGCTCGCCCCCTATGCCTCCGGCGGCTCGCTTTTACCATGCGTCGGCTTGGCGATAGGCTTCGAAGCACTTCTCCAGACCAACTTCTCCCGGTGTAGAGAGTCCGTGCTCCATACCTACAAAACCCCTATATCCCGTCTCGTATATTGCTTTAAAGACACTGCGCCAGTTGATTTCGCCGGTGCCTGGCTCCTTGCGACCGGGTACGTCTGCAGCCTGGTAATAGCCGATATAGGCGTGATGTTTTCGAATGTTGCCGATCAGGTTTCCTTCCGAGAGCCGCTGGTGGTGGATGTCGAAAAGAATTCTTACATGCGAGCTTTCTATTTCTGTAATGATCCCGGCCGCTTCGTCTGAGCGGACCAGAAAAGAGTCGGGCCTGTCTATCAAGTTGATCGGCTCAACTACGATTGTCAGGTCGGTGCTTTCAAGAATTTCAGCTGCTTTTGTTAGTCCCTCGATGACATTTTTTCTCTGCTGGTCGCGACTCATGCCCCCTTTTTCAGATCCGACCAAGACCGTGCAAAAGTGATTTCCGATGACCTGGTGGTATTTGATCGCCTTGTGAAGCTCAGCCAGAAAGGTCTGTCGTTCTGCACTATCACACAGCCCCCCGTTATTATTAAACGCGCCGGGATTCACCACAAAAACTCCCATCTCCATGCCAAGCAGGTCCAACTTTTTACGCATTTCTTCCACCTTGCTCAGAGGGTGGCGCATCAGACCACAATTTGGCTGGCCCGCACAGCTGTACTCGGTGGCATCGAAGCCGTGCCGGACAAATTTTTCGAGCCGCCGATCAATGGTGAGTTCCTTACCAAGCAGAGCTAGGCTCGGGGCGTATCTCAGGTGGTAATTCCTCTTCTCTAGCATCAGAACAGACTTAAAAAAGGAAACTCAAACATCTGTGTCCCTATTACAGACACTATCAGGGTGGTGATCAGGACACCGAGGAGGTTCATCCATATTCCAGCCTTGGCCATGTCGGGCATGGTGAGATATTCACTTGCGAATACGATTGCGTTGGGCGGTGTCGCCACCGGCAGCATAAAAGCGCAGGAGGCTGAAATGGTAGCGGGAATCATCAGTAGTTCCGGAGGGACTTCAAAACTGCTTGCTGTTGCAGCCAGGATGGGCAGGAAAATCGTGGTTGTGGCTGTGTTCGAGGTAAGTTCCGTGAGAAAAGAGAGAATGACAGAGGTTAGAACGATGAGCACGATTACGGGTACTCCGTGGAACCACTCCAATCCCGTGGCTGCCCAAGTGGCCAGACCACTGGTTTGAAAACCCTTTGCTAGAGCAATTCCGCCACCGAAGAGGATCAATATGCCCCAAGGGATTCTTTTAGCCCAGTCCCAGTCCAAAAGGAACTCCCGATTTTTCCAGTCGACAGGAGTGGAGAACAAAATCAGAGATGAAATCATTGCCACGGTGGAATCGTCAACATAGTTGGACACTCCAAGCAGGGGGGCCCAGCCCGGGATGACACAAGTTCCGATGGACAAATCTTTACGGAAAATCCAGCCCAAAGCGGTGAGGGTAAAGATGAAAGCTGTAGCCTTTTCACCCCGACTCATGACCCCCAACTTTGCAATTTCCTGTGTTATGATGCCGCGGCTCGCCTGAAAAGACCCTTTCTCCACAGAGGAGTAGATGCGGGTCAGGTATAGCCAGGCCAACGGAAGGTACAGCAGAGTAAAGGGCAATCCTATTGTTAACCATTTCGCAAAACTGACGTCGGGTCTGTCCGGAAATAAGCGGGCGAATTGGGCTGCGAAGACAATATTGGGTGGCGTTCCGATTAGAGTGCTGACTCCACCTATGCTGGCTGCGTAGGCGATGGCCAGCATAAGGACTACTGGAAATTTTGATTTGCGAGAAAGTCCGCTCTCCGACAGGCGCATGATCACCGCTGTCCCAATGGGCAGCATCATGATGGCGGTTGCCGTATTGCTGACCCACATTGAGAGAAATGCGGTGGCGACCATAAACCCCAGAACCAGTCGCTGCAGATTTGTGCCCATCCAGTAAATGATCCACAGAGCGACACGCTTATGAAGGTTCCACTTCTGGATAGACATAGCCAGAAAGAATCCACCCATGAACAATACGATATTCGGGTCCATGTATGAGCCGGAGATCTCAGCGACCGGCGCCACACGCATCAGGGGGAAGATGGCCAGCGGTAGGAGTGCAGTGGCGGCTATGGGTAAGGCTTCAGTAATCCACCACAGGGCCATCAGAAAAGCGGTGGCCAGTACTGTCTGCCCTTCCCCTGAAAGTCCGGAAGACTCGGGAAGCCAAATAACTAGGAAAAAGATTATGGGACCACTGATCAGACCGATCTTCTGTCGCATGTTGCTGCTCTTTGGGTCATTTTTTCACAGGAGCGGCATGCCCCCAAAATGGTAAGGGCGAGCCGATCACTGGCCCGAACTGTTCTTGCTGCGTGCTCGGCTCGGGCGAGCCACCGGCTCGCCCCTACGGTCTTCCAAGTTTAATCAATAAGCACAAAGCGAGAAGAATTGCAAGGACAGAATACTCGTTGCACAATACACTTTGTTCTGCCTGGCTTTTCGATAGAATTGGCAAGACCTCGCACTAAAACAAAGGAGATCGACTGTGGAATTACAGTGTCCTCGATGCAGCGCCCGAGTCTCTGCAGACACGAACCAGTGGCGGTGCTCATGTGGGGGGCCATTTGTTTTGAGTTTCTCTTATGAGTTCCCGGATCGACAGGAACTGCAAAAACGGCCATCCACAATCTGGCGCTATCGCGAAGCCTTGCCGATCGAAAGCGATCGGCACATCGTGTCTTTCCAGGAGGGTTATTCGCCCCTTGTCCTCGATCGGGTCGATGGGTTGGATCTGTGGTGGAAGCTGGAATATGTTGCTCCCACCGGATCCGTCAAGGACCGCGGCACATCCGTGCTCATCAGCCGGATTAAGGAGATGGGTATCGAGCGAATCGTGGAGGATTCATCCGGCAATGCTGGTGCCTCCGTCGCCGCTTACTGTGCACGTGCCCGAGTGAGCGCTCGCATTTTCGTGCCCCAGAGGGCTTCTCCAAATAAAAAGCAGCAGATCAAGATCTACGGGGCCGAGCTGGTGGAGGTCTCTGGAGACCGGGAAGAAACGGCCAAAGCCGCTCAGCGCGCTGCAAAGAACGCCTACTATGCAAACCAGATTTGGAACCCCTATTTTATTGAGGGGACTAAGACATGTAGCTTTGAGATTGTCGAGCAGCTGGGCTGGGAGGCACCGGACTACGTGATGGCACCTATGGGAGTAGGAACCATTATTCTTTCGCTGGGCGTAGGTTTTCGGGAACTTCGCGATCAAGGAATAATCAGCCATCTGCCTCACATCGTCGGAGTGCAAGCTCAGAACTGTTGTCCCTTTTACGACGCATGGAAAAGCGGCCATAAGCGAAAAACCTATGGCTCCACCATAGCCGAAGGCATCGCCCACACCGATAGTCCACGCTTTGAGGAGATTCTGGCCGTGATCCGTGAGAGCCAGGGTTGTGTGATTATTGTCAGCGAAGAGGAAATCCACAAAGGGATAACTGCTTTGAGCCACAGAGGTTTCTTTGTGGAACCTACCTCGGCCGTGGTTCTCCCTGGATTGTCAAGATTGTGTCGACATGCAGATTTGGCTGAGCGGAAGGTCGTCATCCTTCTGACCGGTTCGGGCCTGAAATATACACCGCCGTCGTAGCAGCTTGCGACACCCCGTGACGGTCGCGATCAGGGACGCTGTGCCCGGGTCCACAAGAAACCGCCGACCCCGCAGCCAGGTCATGATGAACTGCGGCGGTAAACCCTGGCGTAGATGCTTCGAAAAGGTGAGACGCAGTAGTTCTCGATCAGCTGTCTGCTTGACAACGGGTGAGAACCCAGGTTCCTGGTGAACTGATCACTTACCCGGAAAGAAAAACGCATAATGTCTGCTTTTTCCTCGCGTCTTTCAACACTGAAAGCTTCCTCGGGGTTCGGTTCAAGTCGGAAAATCTCTTGATAAGAATAACTTCTCAGCTCGTAAGGAGTAGGGACTCCTTGCTGCCCCGCTTTCCTATAATGCGAGAGAAGGCGCCTTTGGAAATCATCGTAGTCGAAATTTTCCACCTTATTATTGACGCTGATTTCAATGGTGTACTGTTCATCTTCCCAGTAGGATCTTAGTCCATAGGTGAAATCAAGTTCATCCTTATTGAACTTAATGCGATGGCCCTTCTCGTCATGAAACCGTTTTAATTCTTCTTCTCTTTTTTCCGTACTGCGATTGGTGCTCAGCCGTTCCTGAGTAAGGTAGTGAGGCGCCACCCTTTCGTACCACTCATCAATAATTTGAGCCAAGACCTGTTCAATCGCTTCGTGAGCCAATGCCTCTTCGCTCTTCTTTCTCCCCATATGGGTACCTTGGTCAGGCATCATTGTAGAACACGTGGAGCAAAGGAGCAATGAAGCCTGGTTCTGCTGCAACAACAATATTGAACTGTCTTCCCGCAAGCCATTGTTTCCCTTCATGTCTTACCTACAAAAGTCGTGTTAAGATGAAAAATTAGCCATGAAGGTGAAGCTTATCTTCGCTTTGATTGTCCTGGCTTTATCAACCTGTGGGCCCGCACGCATTAAAAAGCTGCCGGTTCCACGAGAGAATGTCCTGCTCTCGTTCCGTTTGATGGCCGAGGGAGACAAACTGCTGGTCGAAGGCAAGGACCACTTGGCTCTTCTGAAGTATTTTGAGGCTGCTCGTCTTAACCCCTACTACGAGGTCATTTTCAATAAATTGGCCATTGCCTATTCTCATGTGCAGCAATTCCAGCAGGGAGAACAGGCAGTAAGACGATCCATAGGGCTCAACCCTGATTATCCTTTTGCATACAACACAAGAGGTATCATCTATCTTGCGTACCAGGAGAATAAAAGGGCAATCCGATCCTTCAAAAAAGCGATCAATTTACGTCCGAGGGAGGCAAATTTCTACCTCAACCTCGGGCACACTTACCTCAGGGAGGACGACTATAAAAGAGGGTTAAGTGCTTATGAGAGGGCACTCGAGCTCGACCCGGAAATTCTCAACAAAGCGGATGTGATCGACCTACCCTCCGAATCTTCCCGTGGTCCTGATCCGGAAAGACTGTATCAGACCGCCCGAATTTTTGCGGAGTTGGGATATAAAGAAGCTTGTTTGGATTATTTAGGGAGAGCACTTTCAGCTGGTTTCTCAGACAAGCGAAGGCTGATGGACGACACCGTTTTTCAAAAGTTTCACCAAGACTCCGAGTTCTTGCGTTTGAT
>JALLON010000069.1 GCA_027717925.1 Acidobacteria bacterium AH-259-G07
TACCGAAATGCGCGACGATTTGTATGAGACCTACCGGTAACTGTGGCAGGAGAAGTACGGAAAGTAGGACACAGGAGAGAGCGAATAGCGCGCGCCAATGCGAATTATTCGAGTTCCGCTAACCGTTTTTCGAACTCCGGCTTCAACCTATCGTGCTCGTTCATAAGCTCCTCCAGCTCCTCAAAGAGGTTCTGAATCTCAGGCCTGAGTACACTACTGCGCTGCACCAGTTTGGAGATCGACTCCGTCTCGCCTTCGGTTGCCGCCTTACACAGCAAAGCTTCAACCTGTTTCGCTTCCTCTTCGCGGGCGGCCATCTCCTTCTCGACCCGCTCGATCCGAGTCTTCAGGGGCTTCAGACGCTTGGAACGCTCGGCAATAATCTCTGCCCGCAGGCGACGCAGTTCTCTACGACTTCTTCCCCGCTCCGGAGTCTGTTTGGCCACCTCATTCTGGGCCTTCTGCTCTTCCCTCCAGCCCACCCGCTCCAGAAAATCCTGGTAGCCGCCCTCAAACACACGGCTCTGTCCCCCGTCGAACACGATGAGCCGGTTGGCCACCCGGCGTAGGATCAGCTCACTGTGAGTGACCAACACGACCACTCCCTCGAAAACCTCCAGTGCATGCATGAGGCCCTCGGTCGACTGCATGTCCAGGTGATTGGTGGGCTCGTCCAGGATCAACAGATTGGCAGGGCTCACCAGGAGCTTGCCCAACAGAACACGACTCTTCTCGCCACCGGAGAGGACCTGCACTTTCTTGAGGGCATCGTCACCCGGGAACAGCATGAGACCGCAAATCTTGCGTGCGGCCCCGCGGCTATGGTCGGGGTGGGCCGATAGGATCTCTTCCTCTATAGTCTTATCGGGATCCAGGCGCTCCACATTATTCTGACCGTAGTAGGCCACCTGAGCCTTGGGATGCAGCTGAATCTTGCCGGTGACCGGCTGCAGGACATGGGCGAGTAGCGACAGGAGCGTCGTCTTTCCTCGACCATTGGGGCCGATAACCGCGATCCGATCCTTTGCGCCCACCCGAAAATTCAATCCCTTCATCAGAGTCGGCCCATCGGGGTAGTGAAAGGCGAGTCCCTCCACCTCCATGATCTTCTTAGCTGAAAAGGGAGCGGCATGGAAGCGGAAGTTCAGATCATGGATCTCGTCGAGACGCTCCAGGGTTTCCATCTTCTCCAGCTGTTTGATGCGCGATTGCACCGCTCTGGCCTTGGTGGCCTTGGCCCGAAACCGCTGGATGAACCGCTCCTGCTGGCGACGGTCCCGTTCCTGATTCAGGCGCGTCTTCTCGTGGATCTCCTCTTCCTGGGCAATCTGTGCAAAAACTTTGTGAGTCGTACCTTCCACCTTACGCAACTTGCAACGATGAATCGCCATGGTATGGGTCGTCACCTGATCCATGAACTCGCGATGGTGGGTGATCAGAATCATCTCGCCGCGCCAGGCACGAAGGAAACGCTGCAACCAGCGCATGGAGACAATGTCCAGATAGTTGGTGGGCTCGTCCAACAGCAGCAGGTTAGGCTCGGAAACCAACACCTTGGCAAGATTGAGACGGACCTGATAGGCGCCCGACAGCTTTTCAGGGGAGCGCTGCAGCAACTCGCCCTCGAACCCCAGACCGTGCAGCGCGGCTTCCGCCCGGTAGCTGAGGTCGGTGCCGTCCTCCGACTTGGAGAGTGCGCCGCAGGCCTCGGACAGAACGCTGTCCTGGCTGAACTCGACATGCTGGGACAGGTGAGCGATCCGGTAATGCCTGGGCACCACGATCTCTCCGCCATCTGGCCTCTCGGTCCCCAGCAGGAGCCGGAACAGGGTGGTCTTGCCGTGCCCATTGCGGCCGATAAGTCCGAGCCGCTCGCCCGGATTCATCACGAAGTTGACGTCATCCAAGAGTACGTTGGAACCGTAGGACTTGGAAAGATTAAGCACACGAATCATGGAAGGCTAAATGTTAGCTTCATAACCTGATGTTGTGAATCTGGAGATGATGGTTTCCAGGTGCTTTTCTGGACACCTAAACAAGCCTTTCCTGCAGGGGAATGATCTTTCCAGGTACCTACCTTCGCGAAGGGAGACGGACTCGGCCCCTTATATCAGAATAGTGAATCGACCCTGAGCCATCTCGAACTACCTCAAAATCTCCTTCCACGTCCCTCACATCGATTCCACCTGAAGAATCACTCACTACCACATTACCCGCGACATGAAGCACCTCTATTTCGCCTGAGGAATCTTCTATCTCGACGTCGTTTTTCACATCACGGATATCGATGGAACCGGAGCTATCTTCAATTCTGAGCGAACCCCCTAAATCGGTCAATTTAATACTGCCAGAACTATCATCGATGACGATGTCTCCCCCGATCTCATCAATGGTAATCGAGCCCGAGCCATCGTCAATATCTAAGTTGAGACGAGAGGGTAAAGTCAGAGTCAAGTTAACTACCCCATCGGAGCCCCTCGTTCGGGCCATGACTACTAGAGTGTCTCCCTCGACGCGGTGAGAAAACTCAAGGTTGTTCAATATTGCCTGGGCATCTCTTGAGAGGGAAGTTTTCCCTTTGAACTCGGCCTCTATCCGCACTTCGTCGATCTCGCGGTCTCCAAAGATCCGCAAAAAGCCCGCATCGACTTTTAGCTTGACATGGTTGAGTGCTCCAGCAGGGATCGCCTCAGTACGAGTATCCAATAGCTTATATTCTGCCCCATGAACGACGCAAGCACTGTAAGATAGTAGGATTGTAGCTAGTGCTACGAAGTGTCTAACCATATTTCCCCCTTTTTCTTGTTAAACGGAATTCAAATACGAAAGGTTCCACGAAACGGTCGATATTATGCCAGTGTACATCCCCTTTGGGACAGCCTGCCGGACGACCCCCGCTTCCAGGACCTGATGCGGCGCACGGGGTTAGAACCAAGAAGATCATCCGCCGTAGGCACTCGACTTAATCGACAGCACGAACCGCTCCGCATAAGCGTTGCAGTTGGGGGCCTGATAAGGTGTCCGGATCACATCGACACCCGTGCCCCCGAGGATCATCCTAGCGGTGCCATCCAGATTTCCCGATTTCGCTTGAAGAGACACAAGGTGCTCAGTGACCTTTGTGTCGTCGTGGTTTGCACAGAGGCACGTCGAAGAAAAAGACGCGGTTTTGATCTTTGTCCGTACCGACCTGATCGGGCGCGATGAGCAAGCGGTCACCCAGGATCGTTCGCGCGGCAATCGATCCATCCGGCCTGGTGACCAAGAATTCAGCGGGATGGACAAAGACGATGTGTTTCTGGTTTTCCCTGGAACGGCTTTGCAGGATCGGGTCGTTCTTTTTCGAACCAAACATGCCCCCGGACGGACAAATCAACAAGTCGGCTCCTTTGTCACCAAAACGCTTCACAACGTCCGGGAAGCGACGATCAGCGCAAATCATCACGCCGACGCGGCCGAACCTCGTATCGAACACCGACGACTCGCTGCCCGCGGTATTGCGCACGACCTCGTGACCCAGTTTCTGCTTGTGGTATTTGTGGATCAGCTCCCCTTCGGGGTCGATGACGACGGCCGTGTTGTAGCGCTTGCCACCGTCGGCTTCCAGCATGCCGGCGATCAGGTAGATGTCCAGCTCGTCCGCCAGTCGACTCAGCTGTTTGAAGTAGGGCCCGTCCGGGATTGGCTCGCCCAGGGCTCGATACTTTTCCAGCGGGATACTTTTGTCGGCGATGGCATATCCTTCGAGAAAACCTTCCGTCGTGCACACGATCTTAGCGCCGCCTGCTGCCGCCTGGCGCACCATCGGCTCCAGCCGGCGATAGTTGGCCTCTTTGTCCGTGCGCAGCCACTTCAGCACAATTCCAGCGACGCGTACGGTACGTGCAGGTTGAGACTCTGACTGAGATTCGACTCGCAGCGCAAAGGCACACGCAACGATGGTGGCAACTGCGCTAGCCATCGCGAATTTGCGTTGAATCACGTTTTTCCTCCTCCCTCAATTCTGCGGCAGCTTCTTCCCTGGAGCCAAGTTGTTGTGGACAAGTCTCTGATCGGCCTTCAAATCAGCGCGAATGGTTGAGATGTTGTCCGTGATGAGGTACGACTCCAGGCCGCCCGACCTGCTCACGTTCTCCAGAACGATTCCCACACTGCGGACGTCTTCGGCCAGGACATTACGGATACGCAAGCCTCGAAATTTACTATCCGAGCGCACACGGTAGAGTACCCCGTACTCCGGCTGGGCTGCTCCCTGGAACACCACGTTGTCGATCAGGACATTGTTGGCGTCCTCCACTAGCAATGGCGCGCCGTCGTTTCCGCAATCCGTAAAAGTCAGGTTTCGAAGCGTGACGTTGTCACTGTTCCGAACCGTGACAGAGCCCTCACCGGGACACCCGTGGATGCGAACGTTGTCGATCAGCACATTGGACGTATTCCGAATATCCAGTGGACTCCACTCCCCTTTGCGCCAGTCTGTTCCGGTGATGTTGCGGATGGTGAGACCATCGTGTCCGAAGTCGCTGTTTGCCGTCCGGATGGCGACCGTGCAGTCCTTCACGTGGAGTCCATCAATGACGACGTGACGATTCACTTGCCCCTCACCGTTGTGGTCCTGAACGTCGACGCCATAGAAACTCGACTCGGCGTATATGTCCCGGACCGTTATGTACTCCGATCCGTCGGAGACCTCGACGGGACCTCGAAGCCTTGAGCGATAAGCTCGAATGTTCTCTACGACCAGATGGCGAACGAACAATCCCTCATCACCCGCTCCACCAATCGAAACGACATCCCGCACCGTTCCTTTGGCGATCAGGTTGCGAACGACTCCATGCTCGATATCACCGTATTGGGCGATGGGTGTGATCATCACGCCGTCCTTGGCACTGTTGTTCATCTCGCCGTTCTCGACGACAAAGCGGCCCCGCCGCACGACAATCAGCGGTGCGCGCTCCGGCTGGGTAACCGAGTCCGCGTTGCCTTCGAGGAGGAAATCCCTGATTCGTACCCCCTCGGCGAGAACCGCAAGAATCGGCGTTTTGGCGAGTCGGGGCTTTAGCCGCGCATTCAGCCCGACCAGAGTCAATGGCTTCGTGATCCGAACCGTAGACACTATCTCGATCTGCTTCGTGCGGTCCGCCATCACGATCGCGTGGGCGGGTGCCTTATCCACCGCAGCCTGAAGGTTTCCGTCCTTGACATAAAGAGTCGGCAACCGCTCGGCGGCATGCGTTTCCCCAGCGACGCCCAGAAGGAATAGCGCGGGTATCAGGCTCAGGATGATCCGAGTGACGGCTCTGCAGTTTCGCTTATCCATCGCTTGACCCTACTTTTCGGTTGAATTCAGTCAACAGTTGAACGAGTTGGTCACGAGGATAGGGAGGTGGATTTCTTAGAACCGAGTCGGCGCGGCTTTTTAGACGCTCAGGGTTGAGGTGCACCGGACAAGAATAGAGAGAACTGACTCTGTCATATTGATAAAGATACTCCAGAAAAAGAGGATTTTGTCCGGGGAGCTGTCGATAATCTATACACTCTGCCTTCATTCTTTTACTTTGCTCTGAGGACGAAAGGTTGTTGAGTCATGCTTACCAATCTACAAGATTTTCGCAGCGGTGGCCAGAGAGGGGAAAGCAGGAGACAGAATTCAGAATACAGAATTCAGAATTCAGAAGTATTAGGTTTCGACCGGGAATCCATGATCGTGCGGGACAACTGCCTTTGTAACCCTTCATTTTTTAGATACCCGAGATCCCTCGCTAAAATCAGGTAGTAGCGTGTTTCTTCGAGAGAGCCTTGAGCGATATTCATGAATCGGGCTTTGTCGCCTTTACCGCGCTTTTTAAAGCCTTCTGCGATGTTCGCTGGGATGGAAATAGCAGCGCGGCGCAATTGAGATCTCAATTCGTAAAGTTCGAACTTAGGGAAACAAAACCTTCCCTTCACTTTGAGAATCCTTTTCGCCATTGGTCGGGATCGAGTAGTATTTCTTAAAGTTGGAGGGATTTATGGTGGGTACAATGGCCCCTTCTATACTTCGGTTTAGTATATACGGTCATCAGTTGACATTGCCTTCTAACCCTCTAAGGGTCTAAGATTTAACAAAATTCACATCTAGAAGAAGGACAGCTCCATGGCAGAAACGCAACCAACTCGTCGCACTTTCTTACGCAACTCGACACTGGCGGCGGCCGCGGCCCTGCTCGGAACCTTTTCAACGACCGGGTACAGCTCCAGTCCTCGGAAGGCGGAGGGTGTTCGCCGCTATAATCCGAAAAAGGATGGCGGCTGCGCCGTCTCCTTCGGGTATGACATGGACATGCCCTGCGGCGGCAATACCTACCTGTACGACCGCAGTCTCGGCTGGCTCTACACCGATGAATGCGCTGCCCACGGCCATCTCAACCAGGACGTTCGTGACTATATCAATCTTCTCGGGGCCCGCGCTGAGGATGCCGGGGTAAAACTGCAATTCTTTCTCGAGGGCAATACCTTCGAGAAGCCCGAGGACATGGCGCATTGGAAGGCCTTCGCCAAACGCGGCCACGCCATGGACAGCCACATGTACTACCACGATTCTCTGATTCGTACGCCCGTCGAGGAAGTCACCCGGCAACTCGGGAAGACCAAACATCTTATCGAGACCGAACTGCAACAGAAAAACATTGGCCTACGCGGTCCCGGCGGCTACCGCAACGCATTGCGCGGTCGTGAGGATGTCCAGCGAGCGGTCCTCGAAGCCGGGATCGAATGGGTGAGCACGCAATTCCAATATCCATCCAACCGGGACGATGACCGCGCCTGGGTGGAACGGATCCCGGAGCAGCAACCGTTTTACTATGAGACGGGGCTGTTGGAGATTCCTTTCGCCGGTCACCAGGACCGCTCCTTCTTCGACGTCGATATGGGTGGCAGCCCGCGCCCCGTCGATGAATGGATTGCTTACTTGAAGCAATGTATCGATATTGCCTACGAAAAGAACTTGTTCCTCGCCCTGACGGTGCACCCGAGCACAAGCTTCAAGCACGATCCGCAAGCGCGCTATCTGAAAGAAGTCTTCGCCTATTGTCGGCAGCGGCCGGATATCCTGGTCTGCACGTACCGCGATATGTACCGGTGGATCTCGCAGGACAAGGCCGCTTATGCTTGACGGACAGGGACGCTGCCGGTACGGGTATCTTGAAGAACTCAAGCGGCTGGTGCCGACGGAGTGATTTCAGCTTCAATGTGTTCGCTAGAATGGACCCAATGCGCTTTTAACTTCGTATATATTTCATGAAAGACATGGACCGGCGCCGTTTTCTCGCTTCACTCGGTCAGTTGGCTGCCTGCACGGTCGCCGCTCCCGCTCTGGGACAGTCCCCATCTGAACCCAACATCATTTTCATTCTGGCCGACGACTGGGGTTGGGGAGATCTGGGTTGCTACGGGAATGAGCGTATCCGGACTCCCCACATTGATGGCCTCGCGCGGGAGGGCATCCGATTCACCCAGTTCTATCAGGCTGCAGCCGTCTGTTCTCCCAGCCGCGCCAGCTGCATGACCGGTCTTTTTACCCCAAGGCACGGTGTGCACAGCCACATGCAGGATATGGAAGGAAATCGGCGGCGGGGGATGCCTCTTTTTCTGGACCCAAACCGGCCCATGCTGGCCAGACTTCTGAAGCGGGCCGGTTATGCGACGGCTCATTTCGGAAAATGGCATTTGACGTCGACTGATGACCCCAGCGCGCCTCCACCCCCGGCTTACGGATTCGATGCCCACCGGCTGACGGTAGGCGAAGGCTCCGCCATTCACCTCCAGCCGGCCAGCATTCCGGGTTGGAATAGCTGGGAGGATGCCCGGCCCGGTCCGCACTGGGAAGCCTGGCGCGCCGAGGCCAGCTTTCG
Source organism: Acidobacteria bacterium AH-259-G07 (assembly GCA_027717925.1). Classification (GTDB taxonomy): domain Bacteria; phylum Acidobacteriota; class UBA6911; order RPQK01; family JADFOI01; genus JALLOL01. The sequence continues at coordinate 7,893 of JALLON010000069.1, forward strand.
CATCATGGACGAAACAATCCGGTTCATCCGTGAGCATCGCCAGCAGCCCTTTTATGTCCAGGCCTGGCTCTATGACACTCACGCGGTTCTTTCGCCGACTGCGGGGCAGATGAGCCCTTTCACTGGTATTCCCATGCCTTATCGAATCTACTACTCGGCCGCCTAGCCTAGGCAGATTCGTTGGGAAGATCGTAGTCTTCGGTAAAGCCCTCGTTGCGGCCCGACGGTCCCACGCCACCGCCCGGCCGGGGCGTAATCAGGTTCTTGCTTGACAATCGTTGTCCTTTCCCCGTAATCTCCTAGTGAGGGCGGAGCAGATCTCTCCCACTGCGGACAGTGAGATCAACAGGTGCCAGACACGGGAAATCAGCCCACAAAGCGGATTCAGGAAAAACGGTGGTGGGTACGGCTAGCGGTGTTATGTAGTAGAAGACTTTGTGAGAAGCAAGTCCATCATCCACCTTGCTGCTTCAACGACAAGCTGAATAATGAAAGGAATTAGCAGAGATGAAAGCGTATTTAGTGGGTGTAGTCCGATGGTTCGACACTTCGGCACGGGCCAAGGAACCTATCTCAGAGAGCGAATCCAGAGACCTTGACTGGATCAGATCCATTCCTTTCCTCTTCCTCCATCTGATGTGTTTCGGCGTGATCTGGGTCGGGTGGAGTTGGACGGCGGTTCTGGTCGCCTTTGCGCTTTATTTTATCCGTATGTTTGCAGTGACTGGTTTCTATCATCGTTATTTTTCACACCGCACATTCAAGACGTCTCGTTGGGCCCAATTTCTCTTTGCAGTCTTTGGCAGTACCGCTGTTCAGAAGGGGCCCCTGTGGTGGGCAGCCCATCACCGCCACCATCACCGCCATTCCGACCAGGAAAAAGACATCCATTCTCCACACACAAGCGGATTTTTCTGGAGCCATATGGGATGGATTCTCTGCAAGTCGAACTTTCCAACTAACTTGAAAGCCGTTCCCGACCTGATAAAATTTCCTGAGCTCCGCTTCCTTGACCGCTTCGATTTAGTGGTTCCGATGCTCTTGGCATTGTTACTGTTCGCGTTCGGAACCTTTCTGCAATGGTCGGCTCCCCAGCTTGGAACTTCAGGCACGCAAATGCTCATTTGGGGCTTCTTTATTTCCACAGTCGTGCTCTTTCATGGTACCTGTACAATCAATTCTCTGGCTCACATGATGGGGAAAAAACGCTACCAAACTTCAGATGATAGCCGAAACAGTTTGATCCTCGCTTTGATCACCCTGGGAGAGGGCTGGCACAACAACCATCACCATTTTCCTGCTTCGGTGCGTCAAGGCTTCTACTGGTGGGAGATTGATATTAGTTACTACTTGCTGTATCTTCTTTCTCGGACCGGAATTATCTGGGACCTCAAACCGGTACCACAAGCTCGTAGAGTCAAAAGACTCATCCGAAACGTAAGTCTAAACTGTAAAGCCGATTACAGCCCGTCCAGCTAGAACATCATGACAAAACCGGCCGAGAATCCTCGGTCAGCCAGTGATAGACGTTGGACTCCAGAACAAACCAAAAGGTATCGGAGGATAGGGATGGGCCATAGAGTCCCTCTTCTCGCTGCAATGCTCTTTTGTGTCCTGACCTCGTGCGCACCTGAAGCGACGGTCACGCCGCAACCGGAAGACCTCTACATTGCGCCGTATCTTCAGAACGTGACACCGGCCGCCATTACGGTGATGTGGGAGACCAGGGAGCCTGTGATCGGCACCATCGAATACGGTGTGGACGGGCGATTCAACGAGAGGGCCAGTGAAGCGGCGCCGGCCAAGATCCATGAGGTCCACCTGACGGGGCTGATGGAGGGCACAACCTACGACTACCGCGTGCGCTACGGCAAGGTCGTGCTGCTTGCGGCCAGATTCACAACTGCCCCGACTCCGGGAACGAAAAACTGGCGCTTTGTCGTCTACGGCGACAGCCGGACCAACCCGGATACCCACGCCAAGAACGTCCAGCAGATCCTGTCACTGAAGCCCGGCTTTGTTCTGAACACGGGCGACCTGGTCTCGCAGGGCAAAGTCTACGAGCAATGGAAGGAACAGTACTTTGATCCCCTTCGGGGTTTGGCCGAGCACGTGCCCCTTTTCCCTTGCCTTGGCAATCACGAGCAGAATGCGGACCACTATTACAACTACATCTCGGTGCCTGATGAAAACCACGAGTCATACTACTCTTTCAACTACGCCAACGCCCACATCATCTCCCTGAACAGCAACTCGAAAGACGCGCCCTTCGAGCACGGCCAGGCTCAGACCGAGTGGGTGATCAAGGATCTCGAAGCCCATCGGGACGCCCAATGGAAGATCGTCTTTTTCCATCATCCCCTCTTCCGATGCCATCCGACGCGCGGCATCACACAGCAGCGCTGGGTCTGGCAGCCCATCTTTGACAAGTACGGCGTGGATCTCGTGTTCAATGGGCACGACCACTATTACCAGCGGACCTATGCTATCGGGAACTACACGGGCGAGAACAGAAGGGGCGTTTACCACGTCATCTCCGGTGGTGGCGGCGCAGGCACGTATCCCGTCGTCCCGAAGATGCATGCGGCGGCTCGGCGCCGCGTGCATCACGTCACGCTGCTCGATGTGATGGACGACCGCATGGTCGGTCGGGCAATCGACATTGATGGGAACGTCTTCGACGCATTCGTGGTTGATAAGGAAGCAGAAAACTCGCCCGAAGAGTACATGTCCTACGAAATCTACCAGATCGAAAGAGATCTGAGCGCAGCCATCCTCAAGATGCCCGTCGTGGCGCTGCGCAAAGGAAGAGCGCGAATTGACACCACGCTGTCCGTCCCCAACCCCTTCGAAGTACCGATACGATTGTCCTTCACGTGGCGGAGCACCAACCGGTGGACCGTATCA
>JALLON010000007.1 GCA_027717925.1 Acidobacteria bacterium AH-259-G07
TGCCTCCCCAGCACAATCTCACCGCACTACGACAGCACTACGGCACCACAGCACCAAAGCACGAGCGCAGCAATTGACTCCGTCAACTTTTCCGTGTATTCCGTGGGATATGAACTTTCTTTTACCCATCGGCACTCTGTGGTGGCGAGAATTGGTGCGATTCTATCGGCAGCGCAGCCGTTTGCTGGGTGCACTCGGAACTCCTCTGGTCTTTTGGCTTCTTATCGGATCGGGAATTGGCGCTTCTTTTCGCCCTCCCTCAGCACCAGCCGGTATCAACTATCTGGAATACGCTTATCCGGGAACAATCATCCTGATTATCCTCTTCACCGCCATCTTTTCCACCATCTCGGTCATTGAAGACCGCAAAGAGGGGTTTTTACTTTCCGTGTTGGTTGCCCCCGTGTCCAGGTCGGGATTGGCTCTCGGTAAGATTCTGGGTGGAGCGACGGTAGCCTTTCTTCAGGGATTCCTCTTTGTCTTATTGGCTCCCTTGATTGGGATTTCTTTGGATCTTGGGAAGGTCCTACTATTAGTGGGAATCCTTTTTCTCATCGCCTCTTCATTGACCGCATTCGGTTTTGCCTTTGCTTGGCGGATCGAGTCTACGCAGGGTTTTCACGCCATCATGAATCTTGTTCTTTTCCCCATGTGGTTACTATCCGGTGCTGTTTTCCCTCCTTCTGGCGCTTCCCTCTGGGTCAGATGGATTATGAAGATCAATCCTCTCACTTACGGAGTTGCGGCTGTGCGTCACGCCCTTTATCGGCAAAATTCAATCCTGGAAACTGAATTTCCGGCTTTGTTTTATTCTGTAGTGGTTACTGTCGTCTTTGGCTTAATGTCTTTTCTGGTTTCACTTGCTCTGGTTCAGCAGCGCAGTGCGCGCAGTTTGGGATGAGGAGCGGAAGGGGTCACAATGGGGAGCGAGGGGTCAGAGACTTCCTCTTCCTTATCGAACTGTGCGATTTCCTTTTCGGAAATCTTCATTCGACGGGCCTTATTCTTGTAATAGTGAGGGTGCTGGGCCTTGATCGCGTTGTACACCTCTTCCCAGCACTCAGTACAATCATCCAAATGGAAAAGAAAGTCCAATTTATTGTCGACATCCAGTTCTTTGGACAAGAACTGGGTTAGCTTTTTGCGATCACAATTCATCTTCTCACACCACTTCCTGTTCATTTGATTTATAGAAGATCGTTTTGGGGAAAAGTTTCAAATATTTTTGGCTGACCCACGGACAACCGCCAGGAGTCAGGAGTCAGGAGTCAGGAGTCAGGAGCCAGGAGTCAGAATCCAGAATCCGGAATTCAGAAGCCATGGGCTGACAGCTCAATAGCTCAAAAGCTCAAAAGCTTAACCTTCAACTTGGAACCTGGAACCTGGAACCTGGAGCGTGGAACAGTGGTAACATAGCAACAAAATGGAGCGTGAACAACTTGAGGTCGACGTTCTTTTTGTGGGTGCTGGCCCAGCCAGCCTGGGGGGAGCGCTGCACTTATCCAGGTTGGTTGGCAAACACAATGAGGCGGTAAAGTCGGGACAACACTCAGGCCAGGGACTCGGCGATCTGACCCTCTTGGTCATCGAAAAAAGCAGAGGGATCGGTTCGCACGCCCTTAGTGGGGCAGTTGTCGATCCGCGTGCTTTTGATGAGCTTCTGGAAGGATTTGACGGTGAGACTCCGCCTTATGATTCGCCCGTTGAGGATGATGCACTATACATCCTGAGCAAGAACAAAAGTTTTCGCTCTGCCATCACTCCGCCTCCCCTCAGAAACCATGGTTATTATGTGGCCTCTCTAGGAAGGCTTGTGAAGTGGATGGCTGAACTGAGTGAGAAAAACGGCATTGACGTCTACCCTGAATTTCCGGCCGTAGAACTGCTATTTGAGGGTGATTCAGTGATTGGAGTACGAATTGGCGATAAGGGAGTGGACAAAGACGGTAATCCGAAGCTGAATTTTGAGCCTGGAATCGATGTTCTAGCCAAGGTCACGGTGCTGGGTGAAGGTCCCCGCGGCACGCTGACTCTCCAAGCCGAGCGCCGCTTGAATTTGAACGAAGGGCGTCATCCCCAGATTTACTCCATCGGAGTTAAGGAGATCTGGCAGGTACCCAGGGATATCCAGCCTGGGTTGGTCTACCATACGCTGGGGTTCCCGCTCGGCACACAGGAATTCGGGGGTGGGTTTATCTACACCATGAATAACAACCTGATTGATCTTGGCTATGTGGTCGGTCTGGACTCTGAGAATCCCTGCCTGGACGCACACCATCTCTTTCAAGAATTCAAGACCCACCCTTTCATCCGGGAAATACTGGAAGGTGGCAAGGTGCTTTCCTATGGGGCCAAGATCATCCCTGAAGGCGGATACTACTCGATGCCTCGCTTTTATGCGAATGGCCTGCTTATTGTGGGGGATTCCGCAGGATTTTTGAATGCCCAGCGCTTGAAAGGGATTCATTTGGCCATCAAATCAGGAATGCTGGCAGCCGAGACGATTTTTGAAGCCTTGCTGAAGGGCGACTATTCGGCGGCCACCTTGAAAAGCTACCAGGATCGTTTCGAAAAGAGCTGGGCTAAAGGGGAACTTTGGAGGGTCCGTAACTTTCGCCAGGCTTTTCAGAGAGGCTTCTGGTCAGGGATGTTCCATACGGGTCTGCAATTTCTAACCAACGGTCGAGGACTGAAGGATCCACTATCCACGATGCCTGGCCATGCTCGGATGAAGAAGCTCAAAGACTATTTCGGAAAACCCGATGCTGAGTGTGAGACAATGCCCTTTGACGGCCGGCTCACCTTTGACAAGCTGACGGATGTTTATTTTTCCAACACTGCTCATGAAGAGGATCAGCCTTGCCACCTGAAGATTTTAGACTTTGACATCTGTCACAATCGGTGCACCCGCGAGTACGGGAACCCTTGTCAACATTTTTGCCCTGCTCATGTTTACGAAATGGTTGAGCAGGACAACAAGGCCCGTCTGCAAGTGAACTTCAGTAACTGCGTGCATTGTAAGACCTGCGACGTTATGGATCCCTATCAGATCATTGTTTGGACTCCACCGGAGGGAGGGGGAGGACCGGATTATAAGAATATGTGATTTCGTGCGAACGCACGAAGTCACGAAGTCACGAACGCAATGGAAGTCACTTTTCAGGGAATCTTAGAAGCCCACAAATCCATCTACCGTTATCTACGTCCCACTCCACTCATCCCCTATCCACTTCTGGATCGTTTCCTTGGCTGTCGTGCCTATGTGAAGCATGAGAACCATCATCCCACGGGTTCATTCAAGATTCGAGGTGGGATCAACCTGATCAGTAACTTGAGTGCTGAGGAAAAGCGCCGGGGGGTGATTACTGCGACTCGGGGCAACCACGGGCAATCGATCGCATTGGCCTCGAAACTTCATGGTGTCCGCTGCACTGTCAGCATTCCGCATGGAAACAATCCCGAGAAGAACGAGGCAATGGAAGCCTTTGGAGCTGAACTGCTGGTTTACGGGCGCGATTTCGACGAGGCACGCGAGAAGGTGGAGGAAATCCAGGGGAAGGAGGACCTGAGATACGTTCATTCCGCCAACGAGCCGATGTTGATCCATGGAGTCGGCACCTACGCGCTGGAGATCCTGGAGGATCTTCCTCGTCCCGACTATATCTTCGTTCCGCTGGGTGGTGGAAGCGGCATTTCGGGTGTCCTCACGGTGGTGCGAGCAGTTGCTCCGGGTGTAAAGGTGGTAGGCGTACAGGCTGAGAGAGCTCCCTCGGTCTATCGCTCATGGAAGGAGGGGAAGATCCAAACCACCGACTGCTGTGACACCATGGCGGATGGATTGGCTACACGCGTCCCTTTTGAACTGACCTTCTCTATCATTTGTCGGCACGTAGACGACATTGTGACGGTTAGTGAGGAAGAACTCGCCGGGGCCGTCTACCATCTTTATCGGACCACGCACAACGTCGCTGAGGGTGCGGGTGCAGCGGCCTTGGCGGCAGCAAGAAAATTTGGCCGACAGCTGGCGGGGAAAAAGGTGGTCTTAATTCTCAGCGGCAGTAATATTGAAGCGGGACTGTTTCGACGGATCCTGGAGGAGCATGCGACTGACAACTGACATCTTACAAAAATCCGAGACGTTTCTGGCTTGCGGAGGTGCCGATCCTAGAGGCGATGACTCAGGGTCGCACTCGAAAGGAAGCCTTGGAGATGGTAGTGGACTGGTTCGAAACGATGGTGGACCGCCCAGGTTTTTCGGTGACCGTCCATCCCGGGAAAGAAGGAGAGTTCGAGGTCAGTTCGACCGATATTAGGACCATGGTGAGTTTGCTTTTGCAGAGACGGCGTCAGCTGAGTGGCCTGTCACTGGCCGAGGCGGCCGAGCGTCTGGGAGCCAAATCGCGCCACGCCTATGCTCGCTACGAGCGGGGTGAATCACTTCCCACCATAGAAAAACTCGACCAACTCCTCAGGGCGGTTTCTCGTGACCGAGACTTTGTGTTGGGTCAGAGCTCAGCGAGGTGACTATGCCGTAAGGGGAAGTTTCTTGGCGGTCAACGAAGTAGATCCCCTCGGCCGTGACATCCCCGACTGCGGGGAATTGGAAAGCAGGCCTGGAAGAGTGTTATACGCAAGGCGTGTCTAAATAGTGTGCAAAGATTGAATACATGTTAGGCACCTGGAGATCGAATGTCACGACATATACCGGAGTCAGATTGGAAGGTCTTTCGGGAACTTCGAGCCAAGGCTCTGGAGCGATTTTGTGAGCGCGTGTTGAGCGATATCAGCCGGTTAAGAAAGCTATGAAGATCGATATCGAGAAGCTGAGCGAAGCGGAGTTGGTCGACCTCAACAACCGGATCGTGGAGCGCTTGAGATTCCTTGCCCAGATGCGTACACACTCCGAAATGCTGCAGTTCAGCATCGGCGACCGGGTCACATTCACGGCGGAAGGAGCTCGGTCCGTTTCTGGAATACTCACTCGCTACAATCGAAAGACGGTGACTGTGATTGCTGACGATGGACAGCGGTGGAACGTATCACCAGGATTGTTGAGCAAGGCAGAGACCACTGAGACACGGAGAGTCGGAACGGGGAAGGTGATACATCTTAAGAAGAAGAAATGACCCGTGCAGTGCAAGCGGCTGCAGCTGACGATGCCAAGTTCGGGCTCGCCGAGTTTAGGCGAATACTGTCATCGGCTGCGACCGCTTTCTTCGTAACTCCTCAGCAGCCCGCGGAGGCGCTCCGCGATTTCGGGGCGGTCGTCGTACAGGTTGGTCTGCTCCCGTGGGTCTTCCTTGAGGTTGTAGAGCTGTCCGGGCCGATCAGGGCTCGGCGGTTTGTCACTCGGCCGCACCCAGCCACCGGAGCCATCCGTGCCGAGGATAAGTTTCCACGGACCTTGGCGGATAGCGAAAGAGCCGTTCTCGGAGTGCGAGACGATCGCCTCACGGATCGGTCCCTCGTAGTCTTTCCCGAGTAGGGCCGGTGAGATGTCGTAGCTGTCGGGGCCGGCGGCTTCGGGCAGCCCCTCCCCGAGGATCGCCGCGACCGTCGCCATCAAGTCGTTGAGTTCGATGGGCTCGTCACATACCGTGCCAGCTTCGATGTGCCCCGGCCAGCGAGCGATGAAGGGAACGCGATGGCCGCCTTCCCAGATGTGCGACTTGTAGCCCCGCAGGTCACCGGCTGACTCGTGACCATTGGAACCGATGCGAGGTCCGTTGTCACTCGTTACGATTAAGAGTGTGTTCTCGGCCACGCCCATGCGGTCGAGGGCTCGGTGGATTTCGCCGACTGCCCAGTCCACCACCACGACCACGTCGCCGCGGTCGCCGCCCCCACTGACGCCCTGCGCAAAGGTTGGCGGGAGCCAGGGCGCATGGGGCGATGACAAAGCCAAATAGACGAAGAAAGGTCGGTCAGGATTCTCGGCCAGACTCTCCTCCATGAACTGGATCGACTTCTCGGTGAACTCCAGATCCACCGTCTCCAGCGAGAATGCCGGCGCGATCCACGCCGGCCGCGGCTTATGGTCGGCGTCAACATCCGGGTCGACGAAGATCGGGCGGTCGGGCAACCTTGTGGGGCGGTTGTTTTCGATGTAGCAGAACGGCCCGTCAATCGTGGAGCAAGCGGCGGTGAAGTACGCATAGTCGAAGCCCAGATCTGTCGGTCCACCGTGAATCGGCTGGGTAAAGTCGACGTTCATGCCTTCTTTCGGGTTGCCGTCCTGCCATGAGCCCCGCCAGTATTCAGCAGCATTCTCAGCTGTGCCGATGAGCCCGTTCGCCCGGACCCAGCCTAGGCCCAAGTGCCACTTGCCGATCATCGCGGTGGTGTAATCATGTTCCTTCAAAAAAGTGGCGACCGTGTGCCGGCCGGGCTCGATCAGGGGTGGAGTGTAGCCGCCAACGACTCCTCACTTCAGCCAGGTCCTCCAGGAATAGCGACCGGTCAAGATGCCGTAACGGGTCGGCGAGCAGACCGCTGACGGAGAATGTGCGTCGGTGAAGCGAATCCCTTCTCGGGCCAGCTCGTCCATGTTTGGAGTCGGGATCTTGGACTCGGAGTTGTACACACCGACGTCCCCGTAGCCCATGTCGTCGGCAAGGATGTAGACGATGTGCGGTCTCGGAGCAGCCGCCCTCTCCACGTCGTTCGGTGACTCGCCCGTGCGGGCACACCCGGCCGCGACCAAACATGCAAACCAGAGCCATCGACTCAACTCGACCTCCTACGTGAACGCTTATTCTATCGTGGTTGGTTGCGAGTGTCCCAGCGCGGTTGCGCTGGTGTTGAACAAGCCATTCCCCAATCCGGAAGTCAGCGTTTCAGCCCAGGACCCCCAGATTCTCCAAGTCGCCCCGCAGCTCTTTTTCGCCCACGAAAAGAATTCCCTGGATCCCCATTTTCTCCGCAGCCTGAACGTTTTCGATCCGATCATCAACGAACAACACTTCAGAGGGGGAACGCCCTACCTTATCCAAGGCTGCGCTGAAGATCTGTGGAGCCGGCTTAAGACTGCCGACCTGGTAGGAGAGAACATAATCGTCAAACTCGCGAATCAGAGGATACGCTTGTATAAGACAGTCGAAGTGGATCTCGTTAGTGTTGGAAAGCGCTATTAACTGATGGCTCTGCTTGAGCTGACGGAAAAGCTCGGGTGAAAGCAGCCCTTCGGAACCCTTTCCGTCAAAAATAAAAATGCTTCCCCAGATCTTCTTGAAGTTCCGCAGTGGAATGTCTATTTCCAGTAAATCCGACATCCCCTGAAAAAACTCCTCCGTCGTGAGATGCCCAGTTTCGTAGCGAGGGATATCGGCGTGACCCTTTAAGCGTGTCTGCATTTCCTCCAAGGAAAGGTCGTTCAATCTCGCAATCGCTGCCAGTGCAGTTTCGTAGTTGAAATCGACGAGAACTTTACCGATATCGATAAAAAGGGTCCTTATCTTCACTGGGCAGCCTTGCTGAGATCGGCCACCTTCTCACCTTTGAAAATGCGCAAGGTTGCTTCCCAAGCCAGCCAGACCGAGAGCAGGAAGATACTTATTCCCAGGACCAATAGGAGATGCGCGCCGCTGTTCCAAAAGTCTCGCATTTTGATGGCCATCGCCGTGAGTGTGGTGATCAACATGAAACCCATGGGTACGCCTGTGTACCAGTAGGGACGGCGCCGGTGCATCAGATAGAGGGTCACCGTCAAAAGCGTAAAGCCACCCAGGATCTGATTGGTAGTGCCGAACAGCTGCCACAATGCCAGGCCCGCCGGCTGTCCCTCTATCTTATAGAAGGCGACAAAGCCGATGACGATGACCGCCAGCAGAGAAGCAACGTAACGATTGGAAAGAAGGGGGAATCTCACAGTTTCACTGATTTCTGAGATGTTGAAGCGTAACAGTCGTGTGCCCGAATCCAGTGTGGTTAAGGCGAAAGAGATGGCGACCAAGGCCACAAACGCCTTAGCCACGTCCAGCGAGATCCCAAGCTGACTCAAGAAAAGTGCCGATCCGTCAATAAAGGCCTGCATGTTCGGTCCCAGGCCCGAAGCCAGGTCCCAAGAGTTGTAATGGCTCATCCACAGGTCTCGGGTCACAAAGCCGGCCGTACAGGCCAAAACGGAAACCAAACCCAGCAATGACTCGCCAATCATCCCGCCATAGCCAATGAAGGGAGCATCGGTTTCTTTGTTAATCTGTTTCGCTGTGGTGCCCGAAGAGACCAAACCATGGAAACCGGAGATGGCTCCACAGGCGATGACGATGAACACAAAGGGGAAAAGAGGCGGTGCGCCCTCCGGGTGGGCTTGCACTGCAGGGGCCGCAAACTCGGGCTGTAAAACAAAGAATCCTGCATAAATAGACGCCAATCCCAGATACAGTAAAAGCGAATTGATGTAATCTCGGGGCTGAAGCAAGAGCCAAACCGGAAGTACTGAAGCCAAGAAGGCGTACCCGAGAAGCAGCAGGCTCCATTGCCCACGCGTCAGGTCAATGATGGGCAGTCGAATCCCCAACCACACACTGAACAGCGTGATGGCAAAGACCACCAGCGTGATTCGCCAAATTGAGGCGTTTTTCCTGTAAACCAGCCAGCCGACCACCACGGCCAGCGCTATCAGGGTCGTACACGGGTAGACGGCTTCCGGACTGTAGGCGGTGGTGAGAAGGGTAGCGGTAACGTGGACAAAAACGCCCATTGCCAGCGCAATTAAGAAGAAAATTATGATGTGAAACAGAGTCTTAGCGCGGCTGCCAATAATTTCTTCAGCAACTTTACCCACAGACTTTCCGCGGGCCCGCATGGAGATGACGAGGGCCCCAAAATCATGAACAGCTCCGATGAAAAGTGTTCCAAACACCACCCACAGCATGGCGGGCACCCAGCCCCAAATCACGGCAATGGCGGGTCCCAGCATGGGGGAGAGCCCCGTAATGGACGCATAATGGTGTCCAAAGAGAATGTACTTGTTCGTCGGGACGTAATCGATGTCATCCTGGAGTTGATGAGCGGGAGTGGACGCTTGGGGATCCAATTGGAAAATGCGACGCCCCAGGTGTTTGGCATAAAGATGGTAACCGGCCAAATAGAGGACAAAGCAGGTCAGAGTTGCCAAGATTGTAGTCACAAGCCTATTCTCCTTTGATCGTCGGGATCCACCGTTCTTCTATACGCGTGTTCCATTGTCGGAGATACTGGCGATGGACCTCATCGTCGGGATACTGCTCACCAGTCACATAAGGATAGGCGGACATTCCATGAAAAGGGAGTGGGCCGATGTAATCGGGGTTGGCCGAGTTGATATCCATATCCTTGCCGAAGCCGTCTACATAAATCAGGTAATCTCGGACCCATCCCCGCGGCAGGTGCGGCAGGGACTTCACGTCGAAAAATGCCTCGATTTCATCTCCCGAGCGTGTGATAACGAACAGATCATCACGTCTCATCAACAGAGGCAGCACCTCGCCATAACGTGTATAACCTCCGATATGGACCTTCCACGGAGCGGCTGAAGAGATATGGCCATAGTCGTAAACTTTAGGTGTGCGGCCGTCCGGGCTGGCAAACTCAGGAAATCCTCGGAAATGGAGATCAGCCCACCCAGGACGAAGACGGTATGTGCGATAGTCGCTTCGAGCCGGTCCCGCTTCAACCAGAATCTGATCCCAATAAATCCGCATGTTTGTGAGGATGCGCACTTTTCGTGAATCGGACAAGAACTTGCCTGAAAGATCCACTGTCATGGTTTTAGGAAGTCCTGCGGGAAATCCCATGCGGTCCATCACAGTCCGCCATTTGCCTTGCTGATCCTGAACCTGCACATAGGGTGGAATCAACTTGCAGCCCGCTTGATATGCCGCCAGATTGCTAGTGCTGTCAGCATAGTCAATCCAGGCATGCATGAGCAGGATCACTCGATCCGCCGCAATCGGTCCGAGATCCAGTACCATTTCATGCAGCTTTGCGTAACCTTTGAAAGGCAACTTGCGGAAGAGTTTTGGATAGATCCGATCCTTTTGGGATATTTCAGGGAGGATGTCCTTACCTTCGCTATCTGTGGCACGAATCGGAGGCCGAGCATTTGAAACGGTGAAGAGCTGGAAGCCCTGGTAGGGTGGGCCAGGAAGAAGCTTTTCATCTGGATAGATCTCGTAGCCGGCGGGATGATCGACCGCTACCAGTTCAAGTTGATCAAACAGGATGACTTCTTCCAGTTGGTTGTTCAGGGTGATGGCCAGCTTCCCGTTTTTGAGGGCGACTTGGTCGCGCTTGAGCTTGATATATTCATCAGTGTCGGGATAGTTGTAAATTCCGGGTGCCAGCAGATAGCCGTAAGCGCTGCCTCCCAGGAAATCAGTTTGAAAGCGATAGGTCATCCCATCCCACAGGTAAAGGAGGGGGCAGCTGGTCCCTTTGCGGTCCAATTCTTGTAGTTCAACCGTTTGATTAATCGGTTGTTCAAGCTCTGATTGTAAAACTCCACCGGGCCACAGCAATCTGAGCATGTCGACCCGATCTCGTTTCCCCAATCCAAAGTGGGCTATGGGTGACGACTGGCTCAGGAAACCGCTGCCGGCGTAGACTTCCATTTTCTGATAGAGGCGCCCGGATTTGATTTCGACCTTGGTCCCAATTCCCGATCTATTGCTGCTGGTTCCGTTTACCCGGACTGCGATCCAATTGTTCTGATTACCACCGTCGTTGCGAAGCAGCAAAGGTGAAGAACCGTTGACGTTGACGGCAAAGTCCAGATCGCCGTCCTTATCAAAATCTGCCACACTCAGCCCACGAACCGGCAGGGATTTGATTCGAGCAAGCCCCGTCTGCTCTGAGACATCGTGAAAATTCCCCTTCTTGTTTTCAAGGAGATAGAAGTTTCTCAACTCTTCCTGGGACGGATTGTATTGATCAAAAAGCGGCGCTGCCGCCAACAGGATGTCGAGGTCGCCATCGTTATCGAAGTCAAGATAGTGAGCGCTGTGGGCAGAAGCGAAACTATCAGGGAGAGGCAGCGGCGTGGACTGGTATCTTTCGTTTCCCTGATTGATCAAGAGCAGGCTGCTTCTTGCACTGAAAGCGGGAAGCAGCAAATCCGTCAACCCATCATGGTTAAAATCACCGGTTCCAACTCCGGCTCCTCCTCCAGATCCGGTAGCTCCGCTCTTGTGGGCAACGTCAACAAAGGTACCGTCCCGAAGGTTGCTGAATAGCTGATTGGGAGCATCCAGATTGACAAGGTAGAAGTCGATGTCCCGGCTGTTGTTAAAATCCGTACAGACTGCCCCCAAGGTTTTCAGGGTGCCTCCTCTGAGGCCGGAAGTTTTGGAAACATCGGAAAAGGTCCCGTCCCCGTTGTTGCGGTAAAGCACATTTGGAGCGCCAGACAGGCCTTTTGGAAACACGGTTTCACCTTTTGGGATATTATCCGGGTCAACAAAATTGGACACGAAAATATCCAGGTCACCATCGTGATCGTAGTCCACTTCAACGCCCCCCATCCCCCAGGAAGGATCACCCACTGCAGCCTTGGTTGTCACATCTGTGAAAGTTCCGTCGCGATCGTTCTGGTAAAGGACATTAGGCCCGTAGTTGACGAGGTAAAGATCTGGATAGCTATCATTATTGAGGTCTCCCCACAGGACGGCCATCGTTTTTCCTGAATATTCAATCCCTGCCTGTGAGGTGGTTTCTCGGAAGGTGCCGTCACCCTGGTTGCGGAATAGTGCCCCTCGTGCACCTCGTGCGCCGGCGTTGGCAACAAAGAGGTCGAGCCACCCATCCCGGTCATAATCGCCGAAAGCGATGCCTGATCCTAAGTAGGGAACGATGTTATTCTCCAGGTCTGCCTTCGAGTTGATTTGAAGATTGGTTTGAGCAGGACCAGCGTGCTGGAAAAGAAGGCCCACCGATTCAGCGACTTCCGTGAAAGTCACTTCAATTTGATCCTCAGGCAAGATGTCGTCCAGGCCGGGGAGATATTTGGCAGGGATATTGTCGATAGCAATGGAGTATTTCCCCTGCTCCAGGTATTGAAGCCCAATGGTAGTAGTCCCGAACAGTCCTTGCAGTCTGCGGAATTCGTTCATCTCTTGAGTGCCCTTTTCGCGCTTTCCGCTGCGCAAAAGAGCTATGGCCAAATTGTAATGGGCAGAGGCGTTGTACGGTTCTCTGAAAACAACCTTTTCCAGATAGTCAATGGCGCTGTCGTATTCTTTCTGCCGGCTGTGGAGCAGCCCGAGGAAATAGTTGGTGGAGGGATCGTCCGGATCCCGTTGGTTCACTTTGAGAAACTGATTGATTGCTTCTTCCGCTCTATCTTGATTTCTGTAAATGAGCCCCTGTACATAGCGAGCGTGAACCTGATCGGAGTCCAGTTCAATCGCACGCCCCAAGGATAAGAGCGCATCATCGTATTCCTGAAGATTAAAATAGGCGATACCTAGATTGACATAACCAGGTACAAACTGGAGATCCATTTCAATGATTTTTTCAAATCTTTCACTGGCCTCTTGAAACTTGAGCTGCTCCATCAAAGCCACCCCAAAATTGTTAAGGCGCAGGATCTGTTCAATCTTGTCAAGCTCTTCCGGTACAACTTTCTCTTGCGCTTCAGAGGGCCTGATCAGCCCGTAAAAAGAGAGAACAAAAAGCAGGGGAAGCGAAAGGACCAGGATCCATCGGAGAGACTTCATTTGGAGCTTTATTCTACCTTACTCTTCTCTACTCTAGTCCGGATTATTACTAAATGTCTGGGAATGAACCGCCAAGACGCAAAGGACGCTAAGGCGACGGTGGATTGGCCAGACATTTAGTAATAATCCGGACTAGTGGCTCGACTCCTAAATTCAAGAATTGGACCACCAGATAGGAATCTACTCGCAGACAAAAAGGTATTCTTTGAATCCATTTCTCAATAAAAAGGAATTGCAGGTGCGGAAGTTTGGCATGAGTTGATTGAGGTCGCTCTGTTGGTATTGTGGAGAGCGTCTCAAGACGCTGGAATTTGTCTGGTAGAGCAACCGTTCCTGATCCAGGATCTTGAAAGTGGTTGGTTTTTCGGGAATGTGTTTTAGGGTCGACATGAGGGCAAACAGCAACGTGCCGGCGTGGCAAAATTGACTCAAATGCTGAATCAGATATCGGAACTCATCCCGTTCGAGATAGTTGAAAATGTCCCAAGTCATGACGATGTCGAAACGCGTATTCCGGGAATAAGGTAAGAGATACTCAAAGACTACTTGGTAGGTGAATCCGTCTTCGGGCGAGAAAAAATCGAAGGAAGTCAATGTCCGGTAGAAATCTTCAATGTAGATCTTACAGGGGAACTGGGAAAAGAAATCAACATTGGCTCCCAGGGCAGGGCCTAAATCAAGAACATTGTATTTCCGCTCGGGACGAAGGTGATGATAGAGGGCGTTTAGAGCGAGAGAGGTATGAGCTGCAGAGTGCCAGGGAGAGAACTCAAGCGGCTCTTTCGATTCTAAACTCGACCCTGAGAACCACCACTTCATGCCCTAGATGAAGGAGTGCTGGCTCTTATGCCAACACCGATTTTCCTGCTTTGTGGAGTGTCCTTTTTGCGCAATTCTTTGTTTTGGGGAGCGACTTTGGCTGGAGAAGATTTTGCTTGAGGCACGACCTCGCTGAGCGTAGGCTGCCGCTCTCCGCCCTCCGAATCCATATCAATGCTTCCCTTAAACTTGGCACCGTCCTCCAGGTTGACCCGTGGAGCCGTAATGTTCCCACGAACAACACCCGATTGACGAAGCACGATCTTCTCCTCTCCGAAAAGATCGCCATGAACTTCTCCCTCAATGCTGATGATTTTCCCGTAAATGTCCGCCTTGATGCGGCCTTTTTTACCCACCGTGACGTTGTTCCTCTTCAACTTGATTTTACCTTCTACTCGTCCCTGGATCAGCAGATCCTCCTCTCCGGTGAGTTCCCCTTTGATGCTGATGGAAGGGCCAATAATTGCCCTATCTTTCAATTGTTCCACGGGATTTTTCCGGGGGATTGAAGATGGGGACTTAGCACCCTCGGTTTCTGGATTTTTCCACATAGTGTCACACTCCTGAAGTGTCTGTCTTTTCTACAATTAAAAGCGCTTCTAAGTCAAGTCGGCAAGAGGGGTCAGAGCTTTGATTTGGGGGGCAAAGCTTTGATTTGGAGGGGTCAGAGCTTTAAAATTTAAATTTTGCACCAAAATTTAAATTTTCAAGCTCTGCCCCCTCCAAAGTTAGTCAAAGAGGGAAAAAGAGGGGAACTAGAATCGCCAATAGGATGAGTAGAATGACCGTGAGAGGTGTTCCGACCCGTAAATAGTCGACGGCGCGATACCCGCCGGCCCCCATCACGAGAAGGTTGGCCTTGTGACTAAAGGGGGTCATGAAAGCCGCCGAGGCTGCAAGGCTCACCCCCATCATGATCGGGTAAGGACTGAGGCTAAGTTGCTCGGCGACCTGGATCACAACCGGGGTGAGCAAAACCACGGTCGGCGCACCGTCAAGACCCTGGCTGAGCAGGCTCGAGAGGGTAATCAGGGCAGCCAGAACAACATGGGGTCCGAGTGGTCCGGCCAGATCGGTAACGGTCGTGGCCAGAAGCAAGGCCGCACCGGTCCTCTCCATCGCGAATCCCACCGGAAGTATGGCGGCCACCAGGAAAATGGCTCGCCATTCGATTGCGCGATAGGCTTCCTCCATCGTCAGTGCCCCTGCTAAAAGGACCAGTGTGGCCGCTGAAAAAGCAGCGACGTGGATTGGCTGGAAACCGGTCACAACCAGTCCAATCATCAGCAGGAGCCCACCCAAAGCAAAAGGTGCCTTGTTGATTCTCCGGGGCGCCTGGGCCGTGTGGGATAGAACCACGAAATCGGGCTCGGCAGCGAGTTGACGAATCCTTTCCCGCGAACCTTGAAGCAGGAGTGCGTCGCCGAAGCGAAGGGCTAGAGTGGCCAGGTTGGTACGGATCGGACTTCCTTCCCGCCAAATGGCCAGGACCTGTAGGCCGTAACGCTCCCGAAAGGTAAGCTGCTGCAAAGTTCGCCCTGCCACTGCGGAGCGCGGTGCCACCGCGGCTTCTACTACCCCCACATCATCAGATTCAAGCGTCGGCTCACCCACTTCGGAATCGACTTGCACGTCGCCCAGCTCCAAAAGGCTGAGGATCCGCGACGGCTCACCCGCGACAAGGAGACGGTCTCCCAGGCGGATAATTTCGTCCGGCGAAACAGCCAGACGTGTTTCTCCCTCGCGAATGATCCCTCCCACGGTGAGGCCCACCAGTTCACCAATCCGGCTGGAGCCCAACGTAGATCCCTCAAGAGGCGAGCCTTCGGGAATACGGATCAAGAAGAGATATTCCTGAAGCTGTTGGACCGCAGACAGCCCCACTTCGCGTACCACGAAGTCGGGATGGGAAGCGATCTCCTCCAGTTGAGGTCGGGTGCCGAGCGCCAGAATCTCATCCCCTTCTCGAAGGATCTCCTGAGCCAGCTGATCTCGCAAGATTTCGCCGTCGCGCTGAATACCGACGACAACCACACCAAATCGCTCCCGGAAGTGCAATTCCCGCAAGCTCCTTCCTAGAAGTGGAGATTCACTGGCCAGGCCGGCCCGAATCCCACTCACTCCTCTTGTAGGCCTGGGAAGTTCGCCGGCACTGGTCTTTTGCACCTCTACACCCTGGACCCGGAAAAGCTCCTTCAAGTCTGACAGTCGGCCCTCCACAAGGAGGACATCTCCGCTCTTAAGAACTGAATCTGCCCCTGGGGCCAAATGCCGTCGTCCGCCGCGCAGTATAGCAACCACCTGAACACCCAGGGCCGTTCCCAACCGAGTCTCACCTAGGGTGAGACCGTGAAGGCGCGAGTCTTCCGGGATGCGAATGGAAAAGAGTTGTTCATGGAGCTGGTAAACTTGCGCCAGATCCCGTGTCTCGGTTGAGGCCAGATGGATTTCCCGGGCAGGAAGCAGTCTCCGTCCGACAGTGCTCATGAAGACAATACCGGTGAGCAGGAGAACGGCACCTAAAGGCGTAAAATCGAAAAGGCTGAAAGGTTCCAGACCGCGTTCCCGAAGCATCGATACGGCGATAATGTTGGGAGGCGTTCCAACGGAAGTGGTCGTACCTCCCAGGATCGCTCCGAAGCACAGGGGCATGAAAAGACGAGAGGGGGAAAGTCGAGACCGGCGCGCTATACTGGCAACGGCCGGCATGAGCACCGCTGTCGCAGCAATATTGTTCATGAAAGCAGAGAGTACGCCGGCAACCAACATAACCGTCACGATCAAAGGGACTTCACGACTGCCCACCAGAGCATGGATCCGCCCGCCAATCAGGTCGGCAAGACCGGTGTGAAGAAGTGCCCCGCTTACGATGAAGATGGAAAGCATGGTGATCACGGCCGACGAAGCAAATCCCGTGAATGCCTCTTCCGCTGTGAGGTAACCGGTGAGAATGAGGATAACCAGACCCAGGAAAGCGGTGAGATCGACAGGAAGTTTCTCGGTCAAAAACAGATAGACCATTCCTATCAACAAGAAGAAGAGAAATCCGATTTCGAGAGTCATGGTGGGGGGATTCTATAGGAAAAGGGGTTTTAGAGTGGCCAAAAGAGTGGAATAAAAATGGAGGCCAGGATCCAAAACAACAGATTCAAAGGGCCGCCCACCTTCAGGAAATCGGCGAATTTGTATCCTCCCGGGCCGAAGATGAAGAGGTTTGTTTGGTAACCGACAGGGGTCATAAAGCTGGCGGAAGCCGCAAACATAACGGCCATCACGAACGGCTTTGGATCCACTTGCAGCTGGTAAGCCGTGGAGAGTGCAATGGGAACCATCAGTACAGCGGTAGCATTGTTGGACATGGCCGATGTAAGAAGCGAAGTGAACAGATAGATTCCACTGAGAACGGCAATGGGTCCCCATCTATCCAGCTGTTCTACCAACTCACCGGCAATCAGCTTCGCTAATCCGGTGTTTTCCATTGCCGTGCCCAGAGGAATCAAGCAGGCCAGCATCACGATTGTCTGCCAAGAGAGGTGGCTATAAAGATCCCGCAGCCGCAGGCAACCAGTTAGTATCATGAACCCTGTACCTATGACCGCAGCTTCCACGATGGACACAATATCAAGTGCAGCAAACACAACGACTCCCAGAAAAGCACCCACGGCATAATAAACTTTGTCCTTGCGCAAAAAACTGACACGCACTTCTTCCAGGACCAAGAAGTCAGGGGACTGCCGAAGCACCTCCAGTTGCTCCCGGTTAGTCAGGATCAGGAGGGAGTCTCCATACTCTAGGCTGATTTTCCCGATTTTTTCCCGAATGGTGCGCCCGTGACTGCGAATGGCCAGTGCGTTGGCATTGAAAGTTCGGCGAAAATTGACCTCCTTCAAGGTGCTTTCAACCAAGTGAGAAGTCGGCGAAATAAACGCCTCCACCAGTACGATGTTTTCGTCTTCCAAATCCTGGTCTCCGACTGTCAAAGCCTTGAGTATAAAACCCTCGGTGTCCTGGATTTTCATGAGGGTGTGTGGATCGCCTTGAACCAACAGGATGTCACGGCCCTCCAGCCTGGCCTCCACGCTTGTGGGCAGCAGTCTCGTTGTGCCTCTCAGAATCTCGATCACCTCCAAGTCGTATTTTTCCCGAAATTTGGTTTCGACAATGGATTTCCCTATTAAGGGGGAGTTGTCTTGGAGAATCAGTTCAGTCACGAAATGGCGCAAGCGATATTCCTCGGTGAGGCTATCCCCGGTTCGTCGCGACGGAACCAGCCGATGGCCGATGAAAAGCAGATATACAGTTCCTACTGCAAAAAAGATCAGCCCTGCGTGGGCAAACTCGAACATGCCAATTTTCCAATCCAAGTGCTCCAGGGCCAGGGAGTAAACAAGCAAGTTGGTCGAAGTTCCAATCAAAGTGCAGGTCCCGGCAAAAATGGCGGCAAAAGACATGGGCATCAAAAGTTTGCTGACATCCAGACGCTGTTCTCGCGCAACTGCTATGGTGAGGGGGAGAAAGAGGGCGACGGCTGCGGTGTTATTGATGAATGCTGATAGTATACCGACCGCTATGATGATGGAGACGAGGATTTTGTGCTCGCTCTCTCCCGCCAGGTCCACGATTTTGTTAGCGACATAGTTCAATCCTCCGGTGCTTTGAATGCCATAACTCAGCGCCAGCATACAGGCGACTGTCACAGTGGCCGGATTACCGAAGCCCGCTATGGCTTGCTCTGGGGAAATCAGGCGAACAGCCACCAGGACGCTCAGGATCAGGACGCTTACTTTATCCACCGGAAAGACATCGACTGCAAACAAAACCACTGCACCAAGGACGATCACGCTAAGCAGGAACATTTCAATTGTCATTTCAGTTTTAACTTCCCCCGCTCAGGTTCCCGTTATCAATCTTCGGTAGCAGCGAAAGAACGGCATCGTTCCAGCCCGTGGGTCCAGCGGCAGGTGCCTTTCGAGCTCCGGGAAGTTCATGGGTCAAGGGTGCCGAGCTGTACGGGTTTGGGATGATAACGGGGATCTGCACCTCTTGCAGCATGCTCAGGTCATTGTGACTATCCCCAAAGCCGATCGCCTGGACTGCTTCTCCACAATTTGTTTGATAGAGCTCAAGCAGCTGATGCACCGCTCGTCCCTTGTCGTTGTCTCCGCTCAGATGAAAGAATCTCCCTCCCCTGCTTAATCGCAGACCGCGCCGCTGCGCCTCTTTCTCAATCTGCGTTGCACTGCAATTGGAGCTCAAGAGGCGAAAAGGAAGGTCAAACTCTCGTCGCAACGCGTCCTGTGCTTGATCCAAGGAGAGTCCGGACACGTCGGCCAGCTGCTCGCGACTCATGCTATGGAAGCTCTCAACCTCCAAACTGTACTTCTCAGTGATTTCCTCAAGAGCCTGTTGGAGATCCGGATAAGCTCGTCCCAGAGAGATGAGTAGGAAATCATTCTTGTTCTTGGCTTCGAGGGGAATAGTTGAAAAGTAGTTCTTGGGAATATAAATTCCGCCCCCATTTTCTATTATGAAAGGGTCCCTGTTCTGGATTTCCAGTCGAAATGGGATCATTTCCGCAGCTGTTTTGCTGCTGCACAAAACGAGGGGAATATTTCTCTCCTTCAACTCTGCTAGAGCTGGGCAGGCTGGAGAATAATCGTAGGTTTCCTGATCCAGCAGTGTCCCATCTAGATCGCTAATAATGACATAAAACATCAAACCTCATCCTACTACCAATTTCAAAATTGGCGCGAGAAATTCTTGATACAATGATTTCAGATGGGAGGCGAGGAAAAATCGCTCCGCGCGCTCACGCGTGAGTTCTTAGGATATCATCCGGACTATGCCTTCTGCAGGACCCTTGCTTTCAACATCAAAAACAACGTAACCACCTATCAGAATGCCCTTGAAATTCTGGCCAAGAGGGCACGGGCCGCTAAGGAAAACCGGGGACATATTGAGGAGAAACTGGATCGACGCAGTGTAATAATCAACGGGAAGCTAGTTCGGATCAAAGATCTTTCACTCAAAGAAATCATGAATCAGGAGGAGGACAAGGTGTTGAAAGAGATTCTCGATTTCTACTTCAAACACGCGTATGCTCACGGCCGGACAAAGAAAAGCCGCCTTTTGCCCCGCTGGTTTCGGACATTCTTTCTTAGCACCTTAATCGGTCACGCCAGACGTCGTGGGGTGGATCTTGACTATGATGCGTATTTTGAAATGCTTACGTTGCTCTAAATGAGAAAGTCGGCAATCATTACCATCTCACTCCTGATCCTAATCTTCGCAGGTTCCCTGTTGCTGCTGCGGTTCTATAAATTGGACCTGATTCACACTGTTGTGGTCAATACAGTGGTTCAGAAGGCTCCGAGGGGCTATCCTGAGGGGAAAATACGGAGGACTTTCGATGCTGCTCGGGCAAGGGCGAAACGTGAAGATCGAGAGCAGGACCACTCGGAGAAGTTGCTAAGTCTCTCGCAGCGGCTGGAAAAGATCCAGCAGCTCAGCCATGAGGAGTTACAGGAGTTGCTCGAAGCACTCGAGGGGCCGTGTCTTTAAAATTGGGGGGACCCCTTCCCCCCCAACGGCCCCTTTTCCGGTCCCTCAGGTGGCTATGCTAACATGGATTCGTGTACTGCCCCCGCTGTCGAATCGAATTTCCCGGGAATCGCTGTTCACATTGTGGGACTGAGGTCGGAGCTCTGGGGGAAAACTCCCGCGAGGAACCAATCACTAGATCCTCTCAAGAATCCATTCGCTTCAGCTTTGCCTCCCAGCCTTCTGTGAGCCACGAATCGGAAACGCCGGATTGGCGTTTGGAACTGAAGCGTAAGCTGAGCGAACATACGGAGAAGAAACAAGGTCAAGCTCGAGCTCGGAGAAGTGAATCGCGCAAGCAGGATGTATCTGACCAAAGGGTTGCTCACAGTACGAGCGAACGTCCTCTTTTTGACTACAAGTTGATCGAGGTAGCTCGCAAAGAGCCAAGGCGAAAGGTTGTGACCTCTGCGGCGAAAGGCAGCGTACCGCGACGGGTGGCGGAGAAGCCGGTAGTTCGAACACCTATGAGCTCTGGCAGAGCCTCTCAATCTCAAGCTCCAAAACAGGGAGCGCTAACGCTGCACATGCCCGCACCAAAAGCTGCAAGTCTCTCTGTTTCGAAGGCTGAGGACACTTCTCCCGAAGAGATTAAGATCTCCCATGAAATCATCTTGTCCCGCCTCTTAGCGGGAATCATTGATTTTTCTTTTCCCCTTTTAATTGCCTTTGTGTTTACTTTCTCAGCGTCGAAGATCTTGCACTTCGACTTCCTTTCAGCAAGTTCAATGCGCTTGAGCCTGGTGTTATCGCTCTGTTTTTTCTTCCTTAATTCTTTCTTTTTTCTGGTCTTGAACGGGCAGACCCCAGGAATGTATTTGACCGATTTACGGCTGGTGGGGGAAGAGTCAGAGAACGTTTCACTTCAGTCTGTCTTGCTCCGAATCTGTCTATTTCTTCCCGCCGTTGCAACGGTGGTGGGACTGCTTTGGGGGGTGTTTGATCCTTGGTGCAGGTGCCTACATGACCGACTTTCTAAGACACGCATTGTTCCCCTTAACTTTCAACTTCTTTCAAGAATTGATCGACCAGAACTTGTAAACGGGGGCGGCACCGGTATTCCACATCTGGATCCCTGACAAAGGTGTGGACAATCTGGCACATCGCCCAAACGAGATCCTCTCGATTCGATGGCTCGAAAACGGCATCCCGCAGATCGGTAAGGCCTTTTTCGAAAGCCTCCTCCTGAAGGAAGCGCCCAAGGGGAAACCTTTCTAAAACCAGCCTGAGGATGCGCCCAAAGGAGGGATAGTCCTCTTCATAGACCAAGAGGGGCACAAGATATTCGTGGTAAAGTTCACGCTCGATAGGATTATGTCGGTCCAGAAGAGTCTCAAGTCCTGGTTTCGATTGCCAGGGTCTTCGCAACAAGACCTGAATCAATACAAATAGCAGCGCGCCGGTAAAAGCGAGCAGCAAGTGGACGTAAGTGATTGACATTTCCGGTGTGGGGTCAGAGACCCCTTTACTATTGCCCTTTGGTGATCGACCGAGCGGGTCGTGCAATCACATAAACGCCCTCCGAGATCGTCCCAGCCAGCAGATCTCCGGACGAGCCGAAAGCAAGTGCAGAAATCCTGGGGCCGCTAAATCCCAAGTCGACCACCTCCCACTCATCGCCTCCATCATCACTGTAGAACAAATGGCCAATTAGGAAGTCAGCCGCGAAGATTTCGTTCTCAGCACTCGGATTGGTTTGGATGGCGATAATGTCAATGGGGTAGACGCCCTTGCATATCCACCACGTCTCACCGTCGTCATCGCTAAAAAAAAGTCCAAACCGTGTCCCGCAAAAGAGCCGTTGGCCATTCTTCTCCAAGACATTAATGGGAGAGTAAGGAAGCCCTTTGACCTTGATGTTCCAGGTCTGCCCATCATCGTTGGATCGAAAAACACCTATGTCAGTACCGGCGAAGACCTGTCCCGATGGTTGATCGTAAAAGACGGTATTCACCTTACCCTTATAAACGGGAATGATCAGCTTTTCCAAACTGCCATTCGTCAGGTCCAGACGAAAGACACCGTCTGCGGTTGCCAGGAAAAGTCTATTTTCACCAGCATCTGTAAAAGCGAGGTCAAAAACTGTTAGCTTGCGGGTTTTTTCGATAATCTTCCACGGCTCTTCCAAGGGAACACCAACGAATACCCCTTGGTGAGTTCCTATATAAACCCGTCGCATGACATGAGCAGGTAGAATCGTTTTAATATCGACTACGGCGTCATCTAGTCCCTGATTGTAACTGTGCCAATGCTGTCCTCTGTCAAGCGAGAGAAAAAAACCTCCGTAATCGCCATCGGAAGACACGCTAACGTAGTAGCTGCTTTTCCGATGGGGATCGGAGCCAACCGCGGGAATTTGGCGATGAATAAATCCGCGATTAGCGGGACTAAACGTCGAGCCGCCATCCTCACTTTTTAGAACACCTGCATCATCGGAACCCAGCAGGATAATGCGATTGTTTTTTGGATGTACAGCGACAGCGTTGACAACGATGTTGGAAAGCAGTTGCCGCCAACTGATCCCAGCGTTGTGGGATACAAAAAGGCCCACCGTTGTGCCGGCGTAAATTGTACTAGGATTGGAAGGGTCGAGATGCAGGGTGCGAGTTCTTCTGGCCTCCTTGGGTAATCCATTCTTCAGTTTGACCCAGTTTTGACCGCTGTTTTCAGACTTATAAACGCCGGTACATGCACTGCTGTACAAAACTTCAGGATTACGCGGATCCACTAACAAGGAAAACACGTCACTGTCAAAAAACATTCCTTTGTGAATTGCCTTCCAACTCTTCCCCTGATCGGTCGTCTTCCACCCCAGACGCCAGGTTCCTACATATAGAGTACTTACATCTTGAGGATCGAATGCCAGCGATTCAACGTTGTACAGGCTGCGATAGCCTCTGGTGATGCGGTCCCAGGTCCGCCCCCCGTCCAGGCTGAGGATGACACCTTGGGAGATGCCCAAGGCAATCACTTGGGGATTTGAGGGGGCGATGGCAATAGCTCGAATGGCGCTGTGGTAACGGCCCAATGAAAGCTCTTTCCATGTTTGTCCTCCGTCTCGGCTTCGGAAAAGCCATCCCTTGTCACTCTTGAGCTCCCAGGTTGCCGCATACAGCGTGTCCGAATCGAGAGGGTCAAAGGCCAAGTTATCGACTACGATGTTGCGACGATTGAGTCCTGGAACTAGTTTTGTCCAAGTGTCTCCAGCATCCTGGGAGACGAAAATCTGGCCGTCGGCTGTGCCCAGAAAAAAAATATCAGCCCGGTCTGGATCAACGGCAAGAGAGCGGACGTCCCCGCCGTAAGGACCAAGCGGTGTCACCACAGGTTGGCCCACCAGCAGGGACGAGCCCAGTGCCACGGTCCAGAAGCCGAAAAACAAAAAACCCACTTGCATAGACCTCAAAAGAAGCGCCAGCCAATCGCGCTATTGGCTTATTTTACCGAATTACTGAGACTGAAGACGCCCCTGGAGGCATCTTCCTTTTTTCGACAGTAACAACGGTAATATATGTGGAACAGGTAGCGATGTGTTCTCCGTCACTGATCTCAGCCCGGACGCTGTATCTTCCGGGTTTCACGCCGGTTGAGTCAAAGACCACCAGGCTATCCCGCTGTGAGATAGCTCCTGCGCTGGCTCTCCAGGTCATGCTGAGCAGATCATCGTCCGGATCTGCAATTAGAGCTCGAATCGTCACTGAATCTCCCTGCCTTACCACTGCGCTGGTTGGGACACACTCAACCGTCGGGGGTTGGTTGGTTTTCCGGTGGAAGACCACTTGAGCAAACCAGCCAGATCTATCGGTCGACTGAATGCCGTAAATTGGCAGTTTCTGATCAATATATCGAAAATTGGCATTGTAGGCAGCTGAGATAGAGATCCACCGGGAGGGTGAGAACCTGAGTCCGGAGTAAAAATCCAGCGGCGATTTTGGATTGGCGATTCCCGTTCTTTCGCCAAAAAAAAGGCTTCCCACCAATTCCAAAATAACTTGAACTTTTCGTGTGCCAATCGGTTTCTCATAGCCCAGGCCATAGTTGAGTCGATTCTGCAAATCAATTCCCTTTGAATCCTCGGCAAAGAGGTGGCCATAGTTACCGGTCAAGGTACCTCCACCCAAGTCTTTGGACAGAATGATGTCATATCCAGCTTCGATCGCGCCGTTTGTGAGACCGCGGAGCAGACGGGTTCGATCTTCCGAAAGTGGAAATTTTATGATTGGTTGAAGGGCTAGACCGAAAGGGTCTCCCCTTCTCTCGGACAAAAGATTGAATTTGACGCCAGTCCAGAGTTCGCCTGGAGCGCTGCCAAATCCAACGTCCATAAACGGTGCATCATTGAAGTAGGCCACAGTACCAACAGGGTTTCTAAGACGTGCGGGGACAATGGCACCACCGGGCGCTACCTTGTTTACTTTTATTGCATCGGCATTGACTCGTCGGTGAGCTTCCCAGAAGATGAAAGACTCGACCCGATCATGCAATCCCACTGTGATGGAGACTGGAAATAAGGTGAAGTCTAAATCTCCCGGCTCTCGATTGAAATGGATGCTGTTCAGGCCGATGCTGACTTCGCCCTGGCGTAAGGTATCAGCTACATAGAGATTGAATAGACCGGTCGAACCCTTGCCGGTAGGTGTGAGGCGTTTGATTTTTTCTTTTCCCCGCGCGAGACTGGTTCCGGTCAATAACAAACCTATGACAAGAAATGTTAAAAGCTGGTTAATCCGAACCATCCTTCTACCCCTCGAGCATGCTCTCCCTCCGCACCAGGCTG
>JALLON010000070.1 GCA_027717925.1 Acidobacteria bacterium AH-259-G07
TGTGGAATCCGAAACCTAAACAGCTCTCTGAGCATTTGTTCCTGGTGCTTGCGCTCACTACGCTCATAGGCCCGAAGCCTTTCTTGGAGCTGCCACGAGTTCGTCTCCAAGACCCCGCATACCCAGTAGAAGCTCCCTGGGGTTGTTTCCTCGCAAAAGAACCACTCCACAGCATCCTGGTGCCAAGTCTCCCAATCTTTATTGGAAGACTTTCCTAGGACCATCATATCGAGCAAGGCCCGGCGCAAAATGCCCAGAGCCAGCTTCCTTAGGGGCGAGTCTGCCCCTCTTGTCTGCGGGTATAATCTTTCGCTTGCAAGCCCTGATGCGTTCACTTCCATTTTTGGCCTAAGTCATTTCAGTTTACTATAGTTATTATTACTTTGTATAATAACTTGTGGAAAAAATGGAGAAGCGGAGTTCGTACTTACCAAGTGAGGTACTAAGTTTGGCCGCTTTCGAATCTCTCCTCCCTATGCTCACTACCCGCGAACTGCAAGGCGAGGGCGGCCAAAGATAAAGCAAGATGCCCAGGAACAGAAAATCGACTTATCTTCGAGTGCTTGAACTGCTGAAGCAAACAGGGGGTGGCGTTTCCGTCAAAGAGCTTTGCGGCAAACTCGACCTGTCTTCCATGGCGGTTCGCCGCCAATTAATGTTGCTCGAGGGTGACGATTTAGTTCTCACCCTTGAGGAGAAGAAAAAGAGTGGCCGCCCGGTGCAGCAATACTACCTGACGGAGAAAGGCCACGAGAGTTTTGAACGGGACTATGCCGGTTTAGCGATGGAGCTTCTGGTCGGAATTCGCTCTCTGGATGGTAGGACCAAGGTGAACGAACTTTTCGAGTGGCGCAGTAAAGAACACGTCGAGAGATGTCGGGGGCGCGTTTTGGGGAAGACGCTTGAGGCAAGGGTTCACCAAGTGACTCAAGTGCTCACCCAGGATGGCTACATGGCCACATGGGAGAAACTGGGCCCCAAGCGATACTTGATCAAGGAAATGAACTGTGCCGTTGCACGGGTGGCTCGAAAGTTTCCTCATGCTTGTGTTTATGAGCAGGAGTTCCTTTCTGAGCTGCTTCAAGCCAAGGTGACTCGAAAGCACCACATCCTTCAGAAAGACCATTTTTGCTCCTACTTGGTTGAAGGCTAGCCTCAACACTCTCTGACGTGGCATTGGGCCGACCGGGTAGTGACCTATTCACCCAGCACTGTCGTAATCGACTGGGTCATTATCTCGACAATTCGATCCAACTGCTCCTTGGTGATGACGAAGGGTGGGGCCAGGCAGAATACGTCACCGCGGAGTCGGCTGAAGAGTCCTCGCTCCTGGGTGGCCTGATGAACTTTGATGCCGATCTTGTCTTCAGCCGGAAACTCGGCCTTGGTCGCTTTGTCCTGCACCAGTTCGACGGCCGCCATCAGTCCAATCCCACGGACCTCGCCGACGTGCGGATGATTTGCGAGAGCGGACTGCAGTTTTTTGAGTAGGTAGTCCCCCTTCTCCACCGCCAGCGTGGGGAAGTTTTCCTGCTCGATTATGTCGAGATTCCGCAGCGCCACCGCACACCCGACCGGGTGCGCACTATAAGTGTAGGCGTGCATCCAAACCATTTCTCCGGAATCCAGAACATCGGCGATTCCTTCATTGACACCGATTCCCCCAAAGGGAAAATATCCCGACGTGATCGCTTTGGCGAACTGAATCATGTCCGGTTCTACGTCCCAATGTTCCAGGCCAAACATCCGTCCGGTACGACCAAAACCGGTAATCACTTCGTCGGCCACGAACAGAACATCGTACTGATCGCAGATTTGGCGAATGCGGGCGAAGTAGTCGGCCTGGGGGACAATGACTCCCCCAGCTCCCTGAACCGGTTCGACCAGAAACATCGCCACCGTGTCCGGACCTTCGTGCAAAATCGCCTGTTCCAACTCGTTGGCAGCAGAGATTCCTTGACTAACACCCTCGGAACCTTGGTAGCGATAGGGATACGGCGAGGGAATGTGAATGAAGCCGCCTACGCGCGGCTCGAACATGGGCCAGTAACTGCTCATCCCCGTCGCACTCATGGCGGCCAGCGTGACCCCATGATAGCCGTGCTGTAGGGAAATGACTTTCGTCTTTTCAGGCCGGCCCTTGATTTTCCAATAATAACGGGCCGTTTTGAAATTCGTCTCGCTCGCCTCGCCCCCTCCCGAGGTGAAAAAGAAGCGGTTGATTGACGGATAAGTAAGGGTCGCTAATCGCTCCGCCAATTCGATCGCTGCTAGATTCGAACTTCCAGTGTAGCCCGAGCAGTAAGCAAGTGTCTCCATTTGCCCTGCAGCCGCCTCGGCCAGCTCCTTTCGGCCATGGCCGGCAGCTACGTTCCACAGCCCTGACAGACCGTCGATGTATTCCTTGCCATTGGCATCGGTCAGGATGGCTCCTTCTCCCTTGATCCAGACATGTCCACTTTCATGGATAGAAGGGTTGTGCAGCGCGTGAATTAGATGCGCCTGATCGCGTGACAGGAGCTCCCTCTTGGTGAAAGTCATTGCAGCCCTCGCAGTAATTGTGGCAAACGGCAAATGGTGGAATTGGACCTCAAGAGAGTCATCTCACAAACAACTGGCGATTGCAAGGAAAACGCCCGGAGGAACATCCGGCGAAACGTCCGGTGACTTGTTGGTACCATTCAGCGAAATAAGTCCCTTTCCGGGGAGCGAGGGATCTGCGCTCCATGTCCTTCCCCTTCCGGGTAGGCAAATCCGCGAATCAAGACTACCGGCAAACCTTTTGTTTTTCCCATGACGAGTTCTGCGGCAGAGGCCAGTTCATCGGCCACGGCCATTTGGGTGATCTCCAGTCGCCGCCCAAAGCGATCAGTTTGCCCCCGGTAGTCGGCGAAGGGCCTCATGCCGGCGACTCCTAATGCCACGTTAACCAGACCTTCCCGCCAGGGTCGCCCAAAGGTGTCCGAGACGATGATTGCCAGCTGAACTCCGAATTCTTTTTCCAAAACTCGGCGGATTTGTGCGGCGGAACGATCGGGATCCTCGGGGAGGAGGGTGACTACCCCCATCGCCGTGTTGGAGGTGTCGACACCGGCATTGGCACAGACGAAGCCATGGCGTGTCTCGGCAATGAGAAGCCCACGTTCCATGCGCAGCAAGCGCCGCGATTCTCTCAAAACAACCTCCACCAGCCTGGGGTCTTTGCTGTGAGTTGCCCCCCAGCGACAGGCAAGAAGGGAAGGTTCGACGTCTTTCAGATGCACGACCCGACCTTCTGCCTTGGATACGATCTTTTGAGCCACGACAAAGACATCCTGGTTGTGAATGCTCAGGCCGGCTTCTCGGACGTACTCGGAAATCAGTTTCCCGAGGTTGGCTCCGATCTCAACTTCGGGGATACCGGGAATGCCAATAATGCGTAGGTCACTCAGGGGCATGTGCACTTCATTTGGATTTCAGAATCGCACTCAGAGAGTCGAATCGCTTCAAGACCTCCGCAGTCCGTGTCTCGCCATCCAACCTTATGAAGTGGAGAAGGTCGGAAAGTTCGTCTAAATCGAGCGATATTCGAGGATTTTCAGTCACCCTCAATTTGACCCCCCGACGCCTGGCCTCTTGCTGGTGGCGGAAAAAACTATTCTTCCCGAATCGAGAAGAAAATGCGTCAGGGGGTGTTCTGAGCAACGCGTTCGTACCGGTCCCATCTCGCGAGGGAACGATAACAGCTGATCCGGGCTCCGACTCGAAGCTGAGCAGGAGGTCTACATCTTTAGGATCAAGTAAGGGAATGTCTCCGGGAAGGCACAAAAGGACGGACGCCCCTTCGCGGAGCAGAAGCTGAGAGGAAACATCCACGGACTGACTTTCCGAAATCTGTTCCTTTTCCTCAATTACCTGCCAGCCATTGTCCACCGCGTGGCGCAGGACCGACTTGGAGCAGGTGACTACCACGATTCGATCTGGCTTGGTTGCCGCACGCAGGGCACGGCTGACATCTTGGAGCATGGCCCAGTCTAGTTCCTGGCGCTCTCGAGGAGACAGGTAGTCGGCTAGTCGCTGCTTGGCATGCACAGGATCCTTTACGGGCAGTAGAACCACTTTCATATCAATTCCAGAAGTTCGCGAGCCAGATCAATCTTATCCCCAATACTGCTCATGATGGTATTGATGGTCACCACCTTTAGGCCCAGTCCCTCGATCTCTGCTCTCAGTTGCCTGTCTTGTTCGTCCAGGACAAACACATTTAGAAAATCTTTATACAGACCTGCAACTGCAGTCGGTGAAAGTGGGTATCCTAACTCTGCCAGCATTTTGGCCGCCGGTCCTTTAAGGGCTCGCCGGCCCACGATCGGAGTAACTGCAAACACCGGAGCCTCGGTTTGAATGAGCAGCTCCCTGACACCGGGAATGGCCAAGATGGGACCAATGCTGATGAAGGGATTGCTTGGGCAGAGAAATACACCTTCAGCTTTTGCAATTGCGTCCGCGACACCCGGGGCGGGTTGTGCTTCTTTGATGTTCAAGTATTTTGGGGCTCGGACAAGGGGACGGCACTTTTCCCGGACCAGGTATTCCTGTACATGGAGTTCCCCCTGCTCCGTGACCAGATAAGTTGGCGTATAGGAGTCGGTCATTGGCAGCAGTCTACAAGGTGTCCCAAAGGCCTCACAAATTCTGGCAGTGACCTGGGTAAGCGAGTGGCCCTGCTGCAGCAGTGAGGTACGCCAAAGATGGGTAGCTAAATCGCGATCCCCCAGCCTAAACCAACTTGGTGCGCCCAAGTCCTGCAGCGCCCTCACACACTCGAAAGAATCATCCTGAAGACCCCACCCGGTTTCGGGGTTGATCTTTTCGCTGAGCGTGTAGGTGATGGTGTCAAGGTCGGGGCAAATTCGGAGTCCAAACAGTTCGATATCATCGCCGGTATTTCCAATAACGGTCAGTTGATTGGGCGGCAGTAGTTTTGAGAATCCCAGTAACAGTTTGGCGGCTCCAATGCCGCCCGCCAGCGCGACGATCATTTACTCTTTTCCTCTCCTCGAAGAGCACTTCACTGTAGACGGCATTTTGCTGCCTCCAGGGGCCAGACAACCCGTTTCTCTCCCTTTTGCCACTGGACCAAGAGCATCTGATGACCAATCTGTCGGCCTGTTCGTGGATCAATCCGGAATTTTCCGTAAAAGGTCTGAAGGTCCAGTTGACCGGCAACTTGGCGCAGCTCAACATCGGACACATTGCCGATGCACTCAATACATTTTCCGAGAACGATTCCGGCAGCGAATGACTGTGCCGCTATGTAGTTGGGTGAGATATTAAATTCTCTCTTGAAATGAGCGACGAACCACTGTGAGTCAGGTCCTTCTTCTGGTGAGCACTCGGATTCAGGTTCCCACTGGCTCGGTCCGATGACGCCCTCACTCAATGGGCCGAGTTTCCGGTGAAACTCGTTCACGCCGGCTCCCACTGCAGCCAAAAGCCTCACCGGTGGACAAAGCCGATCCATTTCCTGAGTGATTTTCACGTCGTCTTCAAAACTTCCCACTAGGATGGCAACCTCAGGGTGAGTAGCAAGTGTCTTTTGGATCACTCCTGCGGTATCCAAGCTGCCCGGTTCAAAGTGGATAGTAAAAATTTTCAATCCTTGTTTGCCAGCCGTTTCCTTGACTCCCGAAGCCACCTGAGCTGCAAAAGAGCCTTTTCGGCGTTTGATCACGGCCAGTCGGTTGAGTCCAGCTTCGTATCGCCGTAATAACGTTGGAAGCTCTCGCAAGTAATCGCTGGCCGGCGAGAGTACCCCCACCAAGAACCGGAAACCCTGCTGGAAGATTGCGTCGGACGAACCCCCATGATTCCAGAGAATCTTTTTTTCTTCTTCAGCAATCGGGGCTGCTGCCCTGGTTAATCCACTGGAATAAGGGCCAAAGAGGATGTCGACGTGGTCCTGCTTTAAGAGCCGGTAAACATTTTCTTGAGTCTGGCTGAGGTTGCTCCGGTCATCATAGGATATCAAGCGAACAGGAATTGACTTGCGCCGGCGGGTCAAATAAATGCCGCCCTTTTGATTTACGTATTTTTGCCACAGGCACAGACCATTAAAGGCGTCTCGACCCTGCATTTGGAATTTACCGCTCAGCGAGATCGAGACTCCGGCGGTAATATTGGCGGTAGGCACAACGTTTGAGAGGCGTCTGATTGTGCTCGATTGTAGTCAGTCCATCGAAGTGGTGTGCTGCGGTTGGATTTTATAAAGTACCCGCACTTCGCCCGCTTGTGCAAAAGGATATTTATCCTTGCCAAGGTATTTCTTGGCCATCTTATCGATGTGCTCTCGCGCATGGGCTTCCGTTATCTCTACGACCGCACCGCGCACTTCCAGGTATCGGTAAGGATTGTCCGGGTCCATGATGGAGAGGGATACACGTGAGTCGCGCCGCATGTTGCGGTCCTTTTGACGTCCGCGTGCGGAGTTAATCAATACGCACTTTCCATCAAAGTCACACCACACCGGTGTGACTTGAGGTCGCCCGTCCGGCATCAAAGTAGCCAGATTGGCGAAGGCACGCTTGTTGAACAAATCCAGGTACTTTTCGGGGATGATTCCATTCGACATATTCTTCTTCCTTTACTCAACCGTGACTAGTTTTCTTTTTGTTCCTTGTCCGAGGGCCATCAGGAAAATGGTACCTTTTTCTTTCGCATGAGGGGAGAAAAAATCTGTAACGTCGTCGTCAAAAAAAGTGAGACCGGTCGCTCCGCGCCGTTGAGCATAAGCAGCAAGGTAGAGCTTGCCTCCGAGGATACCTGCCTCGAGCTGCACAGCTCGATATCCTCGATTGCCAAAACTTTCAAAAATCGAGTCGAGGTCGGCCAGGAAGAAAACATCGAAACTGGCATCCGCGGCCAGGGCTTGTCCCAGTGCCAAATGTCCAGCCATGTTCCGAAAGTTTCCTTCTTGAAGAAGCTCTACGCTGCAGCTGTCTCGGTGGAAGACGTAGGCTCCCGAAGGCAGACCCTCCACCGCATGCACGATAAGGTACCAGTCATTCAAAAGCTCTTCGGGGGATTCTAATAAGTCACTGGGGATACCCTGGGCCGAGCAGCGGAGGATGCTGGAGAATTCTTCGAAGCGAAGGGGTTTGCGTTCAAATTGTCTGCTCGAACCCCTTCTTCGGATCACCTCTTCAAGGGAGGTACCGGCTCTTTCGTCCACCCGGGAAGGCTCAAGTTTGAAGACGCGTCCCGCTGGTGTGGGGAGTTGGTTTTGACGGGTTTTCCCTCGCCACTGTTTAACTTGGTCCGGAGAAGTCAGACAGGTAGCATCGTGCATCCTGCACATCTCGGGGTAGTCCACTTCTCTTTCGGAAAGAGGAACCGTTCGAAGTCCGAGCGGCTCCACCGATGGATGAGACTCAGGGGGCCTTTCCTTGGCACGACCGATCGGCACCATGAAAAGAGCGACCTCACGATCAGTTTCCAGGTCCAGTAAGCGATTTACCTCATCGTCCATGAAACCGAGCACCAGACGAGCTGGTAACTCCAGTGCCTTACACATAGCCAGCAGGTTGGCTAAAATGGTCCCACCGTCCCATCCGAAGTGACGGTAGGTTCTTGCCTGGTATTTCCAGGCATTACGCCAGTAGGTTCCGGTACAGATGATCACTGCAGGAGCTTGAGCAGTGCTCGGCTCCTGGGCGCTGGCATGAACAAGGACCGGCCGAAAATCGCCCTGTCGAAGCCGCCGAAGTGCAAAATCGCTCGGACCGAAGTGATACACACCGGCCGCCAGATCAGGTAAGTCTTCGCAAACCAAGTACAGTTCAATTTCATAAAGCGCGCCCGTACAGGACGCCGCCCGGAACACCACTTCTCCACCTGGGTAGCGCTTCCGTTTAGTTATTCCCGCCGCGTAGTAGAAAATTCTGGTCAAATCGTTCAAATCCGGAATGCGCCGTTCTTGCCTTTGAACTTCTGCTTGAGAGATGGCAGCGAGCGCAGTTATCCGTGACTCTGCTGCCCTTTGGGGCAGAGAGATTGGTTCTAAATCGGAATAGATCTTAAAAGGAATGGGTTGGTTGGACCAATCAAGGAAGTGAAGATTGTTTTGAATACTTTGAGGCGAATGTTTCGTTTGATTGTGGTAACTCCACGCTGCTTGAATTTCCTTATTTCTCACGAAAAACCCCCATCGCTGACCCCCACCTCCGGACCCCTCCTCGATTCCGGCTAGATCGTGAGCATCGGGGTTGATAATATCTTCTTTGTGACCTTAGTGGCAAAGGCAGCCATAGGGCGGCGCCTCGAAGAGCTATGCGCCACTGCCTCCGAGCTTCGTGACCGCGAAAAGGGTCGCATTATCAGTTTTTCTCCCAAGGTCTTTATCCCTCTCACTCAACTTTGCCGGGACTTCTGCAGTTATTGTACCTATCGTCAAAGCCCGAATGAAGCCCAACACCTGTACATGACTCCGGAGGAAATTCTGAAGGTGGCCAAGGCAGGAGAGGAACGGGGCTGTCGGGAAGCTCTTTTTGTCTTAGGGGAAAGACCAGAACAGCGATATGCGGCACCGCGACGATGGTTGCATGATCATGGCTACGACAGCAGCCTCCACTACCTCTATGAGATGTGCAAGCTCATCCTGAGGGAGAGTGCGCTTTATCCTCACAGCAATCCGGGAACAATGACTCACCGAGAAATGATGGCTCTTAAGGAAGTCAATGCCTCTTTGGGGCTGATGCTCGAGAGCAGCAGCGATCGATTGTGTGATAAGGGAGGGCCTCATGAGCGTGCTCCCAGCAAAAGACCCCAAGTTCGCTTGACAGTGCTGCGGCGGGGCGGTGAACTGAAGATTCCCTTCACCACCGGTCTCCTGATCGGAATCGGGGAGACTATGGAGGAACGGCTAGAAGCGCTGCGGGCCATCGCTGATCTTCACAAGCAATATGGGCACATCCAAGAAGTAATCATCCAAAATTTCCGATCCAAGCCTGACACCCCCATGGGTGCGGCACCCGAGCCCTCCATTGAGGAGATGCTTGAAACCGTCGCCATGGCCCGCCTCACCTTGGGAGGGGCGATGAACATTCAGGTGCCCCCCAACCTCTCCATGCACAACGGCAAGGACTCCTACCTGGTCTACCTGAAGGGGGGGATCAATGATTGGGGAGGAATCTCGCCGCTGACGATCGACTATGTGAACCCTGAGGCGCCGTGGCCGCACATCGTGCGGATGAGCCGGCAGATGATTGAACAGGGTTTCGAACTGCGGGCAAGATTCCCCGTTTATCCGGAATATATTTTGCGAAAGAGTGATTATCTACCTGAGAGTGTGAAACGGCGCCTGCACTCGGAAGCCGATTCTCAGGGCTACATCAGTGGCCCCCAAGAGGGGATAGAGTTATGAGCACTATTATTGAAAATTTGATCGGTGCCAGTGATTGCAGGACGGCCAAAATCTTGGAACAGTCCTTGCAGGGAGAGGATCTACGGGAAGAGGAAATCGTTCACCTGTTTTCGGTCAATGGGATAGATTGTTTTGCCCTTTTGATGGCGGCCGATTACCTGCGCAAAAAAACGGTGGGAGACATCGTTACTTATGTCGTCAATCGCAATGTCAATTTCACCAACGTATGCGTCAAACGCTGTAGTTTCTGTGCCTTTAGCCGAACCTACCGCAGTGACGAGGGTTATTATCTTCCCCTCCAGGAGGTCATCCGGAGAGTCCGCCAGGCTCGGGATTATGGAGCAACTGAGGTTTGCATCCAGGCAGGCCTTCCGCCGGAGATGGAGGGAAACCTCTACATCCAGATCTGCCGTCAGGTGAAGGAAAGCGTACCGGAGATTCACATCCATGCTTTTTCACCGGAAGAGATTCTGTATGGATCTCAACGATCCGGGAGGAGCATCGGGGAGTACTTGAGAGAGCTCAAGGCAGCGGGCATTGGAAGTCTCCCCGGAACCTCCGCGGAAATACTGGATGATGAAGTCCGAAACCGCATCTCCCCTGGACGAATAAGTACTGCACAATGGATTGAAGTGGTGACCACGGCTCACTCGCTTGGCATTCCCACAACGTCAACCATTATGTATGGGCATGTCGAAACCCACTGGCATTGTGCCCGGCATCTTCTTTTGCTGCGTGACTTGCAGCGCTGCAGCGGAGGTTTCACAGAATTCGTGCCCCTGAGCTTCGTACACACGGAGGCTCCCATGTACACGGATGGGCTGGTCAAGGGGGTCCGGCCCGGTGCCACCGGGCTGGAGGTGCTCAAGATGCACGCCGTCGCGCGTCTGGTTCTCAACCGTGATATCCCCAATATTCAGGTTTCCTGGGTGAAGGAGGGAATGAAGCTGGCTCAGGCCTGTCTGGCTGCCGGTGCCAATGATCTTGGGGGGACGCTCATTAACGAGAGCATTTCAACGGCCGCGGGAGCACCCCATGGACAGCTGGTTCGCCCCCAAGCCTTACGTCGTCATATTAAGGATGCCGGTCGCGTTCCGGCGGAACGATCCACCTTATATGAGATCTTGAAAAATTTTGGCAATGCCGAACTAGACGTGCCAGAACCGCTGGACTGGCTCATGGAGGAAGACACTGCCCGTTTTGGCTCCTACCACGAGCTGATCCATCTCGACCAATTCCGTTTCAAACATAAAGCTAAACATGTTAGCTGAAGGAATGCCTCCAACTGGCAAAAGCGGAAAGAAGAAATCGAGTTCAAAGTTGCCGGGGACGTGCCCT
The DNA here is from genome assembly GCA_027717925.1 of Acidobacteria bacterium AH-259-G07. GTDB lineage: Bacteria > Acidobacteriota > UBA6911 > RPQK01 > JADFOI01 > JALLOL01. The sequence goes on from JALLON010000070.1 coordinate 10,739, forward strand.
AGCCCCAAAATAAGTGCATGAAAAAGACATGAACGGG
>JALLON010000071.1 GCA_027717925.1 Acidobacteria bacterium AH-259-G07
AAGCCCTAATCGCTGCGGCCAGTAAGTTTTTGATCGAGCAGGCTCAGGCAGAACAGGAGCACAGCCAAATGCCTGACGTACTGGCGCGTGCCCGAGAACTCTTCGCAGGATTCACCCACCACAACTGGCAGCTTCGGGTTGCTGCTGAAGATGACGCGACCTTCTTCGCGCTGGAGGCGGCCACGGGACAAGGCCGCAACCTGGAAGAACTCTCCGACGGGACTCGTGCACAACTCCTCATGGCAGCGCGGCTCGCCTTCGCACAAGAGGCGGAGCGTGGAAGCTGCCTGCCCCTCTTTCTCGATGAGGCTCTAGACCAGAGTGATCCAGCTCGCTTCCACGCTATCGTCCGCAGTCTGGGGCGAATCGCTCAAGATGACGACCGACAGATCTTCTACCTAACTTCAGATTCCACCGACCTGCAACGCTTCACTGTCGCGCTCGCGGATGAAGGTTGTGCGCCACCGCGTGTGATCGATTTGGCCGAGATCCGCGGCCACCAATCGGTGGCGAGAGCCAGCGAGCTAGAAGTAGAGCTGCCTCACGAGGTTCCTTCGCCGGGCGACTCCACACCCGAGGCTTACGCCGAGGTCCTGGGTGTCTCACACTTGGACCCACGCCGTTCTCATCTGTCGCAGCATCTCTTCCATGTCACGTGGGATGATCTCGCGCTTCTTCACCGACTCGTAGCAGCTGGGATCAGCAAGGTGGGTCAATGGCGGCTTCTCTCCGCAAGCGGTGCTGGGCGTTGTGCTGTGATCGTTGAGGGCAGCACAGTGGGTGAGCAACTCGATGATCGCATCGAGCTGCTTGAGATCTTCTCCCGACTTTGGCGCGAAGGACGCGGGCGACCGGTGGATCGTGAGGTGCTGGAGGCGAGCGGTGTGCTAAGCGAACGTTTCCTCGACGGCGTGGTCGAGATAGCGGCTGATCTGGACGGAGACGCAGAGAACCTCCTCAGGACGCTTCGGGATCGTAGTGACGAGCGCTTGCGTGGCTTCCACTCCAACGTTGTCGACCGGCTCCAAGAATTCTTCGAGGAGAAAGGATTCTTGGATCCGAATCCGGTCCTCGAGGAGGCTGACCTCATCGTGCGCACCCAGGCTGCGCCGGCCGCAAACCGTCTTCCTAATGAAGTGGTGCGGAACTGCTTGCATCGCTGGTGGCGACTCGCAGACCGCAACTGAGCGGCAACCCCTAATGGGGGCCAGGAAAGGGCGAAGAATCGACTGTAGTCAATCTTGATGCCATAAGAGCATGACGTGATCAGGGCGTTGGCCTCCTTTGTTCGGCCTGAGTACTAGGCTGGACTCAGAAAGGAAATCTGAAAAAAGGAGGCCAAAAAAGATGGTACATGTAGGCGTGGACTTGCACAAACGAGTTTCGCAGATTGCGGTGTTAACTACAGCAGCCTCCGCTGTGCCTTCAGATGCCAGAACAGGAGCGGCTATTAGCGCGGCCGACCCCCTAGCAAGTGGTCGGGCCAGTGTGTCGGAGTCGCTACTCGCTGCTTTTCACTACTACTTCAAATCTCGATAGACCCTCAAACAGAATTATCCGTTGGGCTGAACCAGTTCAAAGGGTGCAGGCACAATGATGATCGGTTCGTTTAAACTGGATTAATAAATCCTAGAGATCGTGCTTAACGGAAAAGAATCCGTTCAACGCACCCAGTGTGGCGTGCTTAACCGTGGGCAACCGTTTGATACATGTTAGGCCGATGGTATACTCGCTCCGGTAAAGGGGGAATCTCCTATGATCCGACTACGAACAGCGGTTCGAATTTCATTTGCCCTGGTATCTTCTCGCTGATTGCTGTTCTGGCAAGTCATCTCGCTCTCACCGACATCTACCATGGCGAAACAGATGCCCGTCTCGAGTGGCTGGCGCTTCAGGTCTCGTTTGCCGCAATCATTCCGTTTCAGATCTCGGCTCTCATTACACTTGGATGGATTCTGCGGGCGAGAAACGCCATTAGGTCTGCCTCCGGATAGCCAGGCTTGGCTTCACGAGGGGACGCCGGCCTAACGCGCTGCAGCCGCCGGTCGGCGCGGATCATTGTTTGGACAACATTGCGGTGCCTCGCCGGCCGCGGCTGAGCGCATGGTCGTTAGGCACCGCGAAGCGGCCCCACGTAGCGATTCTCGGGGGATAAGAAGTGACCCGTCGGACAATCGATCTTGTCGCCCTGAAGGGCAAGATTCGTGTTGAGGTGAGTGATGGGGACAGGCTGGGCGACATTATCGACACCCACTACATTCACCTGGCTACCGGGGAACCCCCGCCTCTACCCGTGATCAAAGATTCATGGCAGTGCTGTGATCCAACGACTCTTGCCAGCTACAGGCTCCGGTACCCATTCATCCTCGTCGACAGAGCTCGCGACCCAGTAGCCTTGCTCCACCCTGCTGATCGAATCTGTCGGCTCTCGGGAACTGAACTCACGGTCTGGCCTCGGATGGATTTCTCCTCCGACGATTCCATCTCCTTCTATCTGTTTGAAAGGGAGGATGCTCTTCTGCCGCTACTGGTCGAAGCGGCCGATCTGGACGCCGTCAAGGAAGCTCTGTTCAGATTCCATGAGAAGATGCTGATGGAACCAGAAGCCTTCTTGATGCTCGACAACTTCATTCGGCACACGAGCCAACGCAGCTCGGCAGTTTTCCTCGAGCATCAAGTTCCCTCCGGGATTTGGGGTGAACTCAGACAGCCGTACATGAACTACTATCTGCACTTCATCCTCCGCGTGGTGACGGAGCTGAGCATCCTCAATCACTGTCTCGACAACCGGAATAGCTCCAACAACATCGTCCGCGAGTCGGCACGTCGATGGGTCGCAGACTACCTCTACCGTGTACAGACCGTGATGCTCGTTCTCCTTAGCATCCCTGAGGTGTACCTCAGGAATGTTGAGGCGACGCACTACTTCAAAGGGCTGAGAAAGCTCGGCATCGCGGGTTTTACCGAGATCGACAAGGGAGAGTCGTATTTCAAGGCAGCGATCGTTGGGCGCACGGTCAAACAGATTTACACGGGCCTCCTGACGGAAGCGCACGTCGAGACGTACTCCCACTATCTCGACGTGTGCCAAGACCGGCCGCCATCGGACCTGACAATAGGGAAAGCCGTGCACACATTTCGAATCCTGTACAACAAGCTCAAGCATGCCTCCTACGTTCGCGTCCAGGAGTCAAGAGACCACGAAACACCGTACCGGGAAGGCTTGGCCAGATTCGATGAGCAGATCCGGCGACTGAAAATGACACTGCCACAGACCCCACGGCAGGAAAAAGAGCTGTTCGAGCTTGAAGCAAAGCGCGAAGTATTCGAGAAAGTGAGGTATGCGCTCGGACATCTCGACTGGGAGAGCGCAGATTTCAAGCGGGAGAATGGGATTACTGTCGGAGGGGGAAAGGAAGGTGAGTGGTTCAGGATCTCACTCTACGACCTCGAATACATTCTGCGGCTGCTTGTTGGGATTCTGATTGTGCTTTCGCAGGCGAAGGCGCTGTCTAACAGCCGCATCAACCCGACGGCGGGCGCGGGACCGTCGGGGTAGGGAGGACGCCCGTCAAGAAACACATGATCGGTGACAATCAAATCGATCCATCGGCTAGGCTTCTTTCAGAAGCTATCAGCGAGCTCGGGTGGACGGCGGGATCCCCTTATGGATCGCGCTCCACGTGTCGCGGCAAGATGGGAACGTCGTCGTCTAGGATGCAGAACAGAAGCCAGGAGTCTAAGGATTACTGACCCTTATTCCGTCCTTCGGCTGCTATTAGCCTCCATTTAGGATGTAGTTGCTCGGAAGCTGGATCGATCATGCCACAAGTAGGGCGCTGATCCCCACTATTACACTCAAGACAGGGACAACATATATTGAAAAAACTTCTGTCCCCAATAAGTTCCCAATAAGTTGTCCCCAATAAGTTGTCACTTGAAAAGATTTCTGTCCCCAGTAAGTTTGTCCCCAGTAAGTTTCGAGAGTCAGGAAGACGCGGTGGAGGGAATCCTGGGCGACAAGGTGGAAGAGGGCGATGTGATCATCATCCGCTACGAGGGTCCCAAAGGCGGCCCGGGGATACAGGAAATGCTCTACCCGACCAGTTATCTAAAATCCAAGGGACTCGGCAAGGTCTGTGCCCTGATCACCGACGGCCGCTTCTCGGGCGGCACCTCAGGGCTCTGTATCGGCCACGTTTCTCCGGAGGCCGCTTCCGAAGGGGCCATCGGCCTTATCGAGGAGGGCGATACCATCGAAATCGATATCCCCAACCGCACATTGACGATCGCCATCACCGATGAGGAACTGGCCAAGCGGCGCACCGAAATGGAGGCCAAGGGCGCCAAGGCCTGGAAGCCCCTATCCCGGGACCGCCAGGTCACCCCCGCCCTCAAGTTCTACGCTCAAATGACCACCAGCGCCGACAAAGGCGCTGTGCGAGACCTGACATTGTTGGACTGAGGGCTTAACGCAACTCCTAATCATGATTAACTCAACCGGCCGAATTGTGCGGGGAAAAGGGGACTGTTCCGTTTATCTCCCCCCTTTATTATCAGTCTCTCCCAAATCCTCCTAGTCGTGGAATGAAGCCTCTCCTGACCGGCAATTGGCCAGAGTAAATACCCTTGCCCCAATTCGGAAACACTCCTGACAACAACTAGCATCAACTGCAAATTACATGGTCGTTATGACGTATACTGTATGACGTATACTGGACGTATACTGTAAGAAGTTTTGTCTTGTGGGGTGTGTCCGATGGATGGAAGACTAGGCGATGTCCTGACCATCGAAGAACTCTCCGCCTACCTGAAGGTCCCGAAATCCACGCTCTATAAGCTCGTTCGGGAAGGCAAGGTTCCCTCCCAGAAGGTAGGACGGCACTGGCGCTTCCGGAAGGAGGCCATCGACCGATGGTTGGATGAAACGCGAGCTGAAGAGCCAGATGCAAAGGGAGAACAGTAATGGCAGAGCCACTCGCGGATCAGGTTATGCGCAAGATCAAACAGGCAGATGAACTATATCACCGGCTCATGCTGGTCGTGGCTCCGGCAGGAGCAGGGAAAACCACCGCGCTTCAAGACGTACAAGAACGCGTTGGCGCTCCGCTGGTTAACGTCAATCTGGACCTCTCACGCCGGATGCTTGATCTGACTGAGCGTCAGCGGGCGTTGCAGCTTCCTCGGCTGCTGAGAGAGATCATAAACGATGCCGCCGGTGAAGTTGTTTTGCTCGACAACATAGAGATTTTATTTGACGTGTCCCTGAAGCAGGACCCTCTACGGCTTCTCCAGGGACTTTCTCGCAACAAGACAGTGGTGGCTGCCTGGAATGGTTCCATTGATAGCGACCACATAATCTATGCCGTACCGGACCATCCGGAGTACCGCCGCTACAGGGTCCATGATTTTCTGGTAGCAAGTCCGGGAGGTACCGACATGAAGATGACAAAGAAAATTACAGGGAGGCATGTGGAATGAAATACGGTGATCTGATTCAGTTTGAGCCTATCGAGTCCGTGGTTCAGCTGCGGGACGCCGACCAAGCCGCTGCGGCCCGGCGGCTTGTGGATACTTACGTCATTTCTGATGAAATGGCTGAGAAGCTAACCAACCTCGTCATTCCCCAGCTTCAGTTTGATCAACCCGTTGATAACAAAGGGTTGCTTGTCGTCGGCAATTACGGCACCGGTAAGTCCCACCTCATGTCGGTGATCTCAGGGCTTGCGGAAAATCCCGACCTTGCCGCCAGCCTCAGCAACGCCGACGTGGCTGATGCTGCGCGGAAGATCGGCGGCCGGTTCAAAAGTGGTACGCACCGAGATCGGAGCCACCACCATGTCCCTGCGGGACATCCTCGTGGCCGAGCTGGAAGAGCACCTGGCCGCGATGGGCGTGAGCTACAGCTTTCCCTCCGCCTCCGAGGTGTCCAGCAACAAGCGATCCTTTGAAGAGATGATGACCGCGTTTCACCAGGAGTTCCCCGACCACGGCCTGCTCCTGGTGGTGGACGAGCTGCTCGATTACCTGCGCACACGCAAGGACCAGGAACTGATCCTGGACCTGAACTTCCTCCGTGAAATCGGCGAGGTCTGCAAGGACCTACGCTTCCGCTTCATGGCCGGCGTCCAGGAAGCCATCTTCGACAGTCCCCGTTTTTCCTTCGTGGCCGACAGCATCCGCCGGGTGAAGGATCGCTTCGAGCAGATTCTCATCGCCCGCAAAGACGTCAAGTTCGTGGTGGCCGAGCGACTGCTCAAGAAGTCCGGCGAGCAGCAGGCCAAGATACGCGAATACCTCACGCCCTTCGGCAAATTCTACGGCCACATGAATGAGCGCATGGATGAGTTCGTCCGTCTCTTCCCGGTGCATCCCGACTACATCGACACCTTCGAGAGGGTCACCGCGGTGGAGAAGCGCGAGGTACTCAAGACCCTGTCCCTGGCCATGAAGAAGCTGCTCGATCATGATGTGCCGGATGACCGGCTCGGGCTGATCGCCTACGACAGCTATTGGATCACACTCAAAGAAAACGCGGCTTTCAGGGCAATTCCAGAAATCCGAAATGTTATCGAAAGTAGCAACAAGCTGGAAGGCTTGGTCGATACTAGCTATCCGAAAGGCAAGAATGCGGTTTTCGCCAAACGCATAATCTATGGACTAAGCCTCCACAGGCTCACCGTCGGCGATATCGAAGCACCAGTTGGACTTACGGCCGAAGCGCTTAGAGATACGCTTTGCCTGTTCGATCCCGTTGTGGCAGAGCTTGGAGGTGATCCTGCTGATGACCTTAGGGGTGAGGTTGAAACCGCAGTCCGAGTAATCAGCGATACGGTAAATGGTCAATTTATTTCGGCAACAGAGGTGGACGCCAATGGGAGATTGGGTGGCCAGTTTTATCTGGATATTCATAAGGATGTGGACTTTGATGCTCAAATCAGAAATCGCGCCCAGAGCCTCGACTCCTCCCAACTCGACCGTTACTACTACGAGGCCCTGAAACGGGTGATGGAGTGCACGGACCAGACCTACGTCACCGGCTACAAGATCTGGCAGCACGAGCTGGAGTGGCTGGAGCGCAAGGCCGCACGCCAGGGATACCTCTTTTTCGGCGCGCCCAACGAGCGATCCACCGCCGTGCCGCCACGGGACTTCTACCTCTATTTCATCCAACCCTTCGATGCGCCGCACTTCAAGGATGAGAAGAACTCCGACGAGCTGTTCCTCCGGCTCACCAACAGGTCCGACGAATTTGGCGCCGCGCTCAGGAATTACGCCGCAGCCTTGGACCTGGCTTCCACTTCTTCGGGGCATGCCAAGTCTACCTACGAGTCCAAGTCATCCCATTTTCTGCGGGACCTGGTGCAGTGGCTGCAAAGGCACATGACAGAGGCTTTCGAGGTCACCTATCAGGGGCGCGCCAAGTCGCTCAGCGAGTGGGCCAAGGGCAAGTCGATCCGGGAACTGTCCGGCATCGGCTCCCATGAGCGCATCAACTTCCGTGACCTGGTGAACACCATCGCCGGCGTCTGCCTGGGAGCGCACTTCCAGGATCAGGCACCCAAGTATCCCTTATTCTCGGTCCTCATCACCGGGACCAACCGGAATCAGGCCGCGCAGGACGCCCTGCGCGGCATTGCCGGTCAGAACCGCACCAAGCAGGCCGTCGCGGTGCTGGATGCGCTGGAGCTGCTCGACGGTGAACGGCTCGATCCCTACCAGTCGAAGTATGCCAAGCACATCCTCGGCCTGCTCAAAAAGAAGGGTCACGGCCAGGTGGTCAATCGTTCCGAGCTGATCCAGGATGACAAAGGCGTGGAATACATGGACAAGGACCGGTACCGGCTGGAGCCGGAATGGGTCGCGGTCGTCCTGGCCGCGTTGGTCTACTCCGGCCATCTGGTGCTTGCCATCCCGGGCAAGAAGTTCGACGCCACCGGCCTTCCCCAACTGGCCGGAACCGGCGTGGATGAACTGACGCAGTTCAAACATATAGAGCAGCCCAAGGACTGGAACCTGCCGGCCCTCAAGGCCCTGTTCGAACTGCTCGGACTCACGCCCGGCATGGCCCAGCTGGTCACCCAGGGCAAGGATGAGCCGGTGCAGCAGCTACAGAAGGCCATCTCCGAATCGGTGGAGAAGCTGGTCCTCCTGCAGCAGAGCCTGCAAAGCGGCTTGCTCTTTTGGGGCCGGAACATGCTGGCCGAGGAAGAGGCGCAGAAGCTCCGCACCCGGCTCGACAAGACCAAGACCTTTCTGGAATCGCTCCAAGCCTATACCTCGCCCGGCAAGCTCAAGAACTTCCGCTACGACGCCCAGGAGGTGACCGGTCACCGCGACGGGCTCAATTCCCTGGCAGAGATCGAATCCCTCCAAGAGCTGGCGGCAGATCTCGGGTCCACCGCGTCGTTCCTATCTACCGCCGAGGCGGTCCTGCCCGCGGAACACGAGTGGGTGGGTAAGATGGAAAAGGCGCGTGACGAGGTCCTCGCCCAGCTCGGCGATCCGAACAAGCGTGGCGCTGCCACCTTTCGCCAGCAGACTCAGCGCAAGCTCACCGATCTCAAGAAGGCCTACGTGCAGACCTACCTGGCATTGCATGCCAAGGCGCGGCTGGGCGTGAACGAGGACAGACGCAAGACCGCCCTTATGGGCGACGAACGGTTCAAGGTGCTGCAGAAGCTTTCCACCATCGAGTTGATGCCCCGCCAGCATCTGACCGACTTCCAGAACCGCCTTGCGGGATTGAAGAGCTGCTTTGCTCTCACAGAACAAGAGATGGACGCCTCGCCCGTCTGTCCGCACTGTAGCTACAAGCCCGGCGCGGAGCCGCCGGCTGCACCGGCGGGCACTGTGTTGGACGGTCTCGACGGGGAGATGGACAAGCTGGTAGAGAACTGGACCCAGACGCTGCTGACCAACCTGGAGGACCCGACCACCAAGGGCAACCTGGACCTGCTCAAGCCCGAGCCCAAGAAGCTCGTGAACGGCTTCATCAAAAAGCGGGCCCTGCCGGACGAGCTCAACCAGGACTTCATCCATGCCCTGGGCGAGGTGCTTTCCGGACTCCAGAAAGTGCCGGTCAAGATCACAGAGTTGCGCGAGGCATTGCTTGCCGGCGGTTCACCGGTAACACCGACGGAGATGAAGAAACGGTTCGAGGAATACCTGGACGGGCTCACCAAGGGCAAGGAGCCCGGCAAAGTGCGAATCGTCATTGAGTAGGTGATCATGAGCAAGAGGAGAAGGAAGACCAGCGCCGGACCTCAGCTCTTCATTGATCCTACTGGTCAATTGAAGCTCCTTGACAAATCCGCGGAGCAACAGTCGATGGAAACCACTCGTGTCAAATGCTTGGGTATTACCTTTCAGAACGACGAGGAGCGCCGGGAGTATTTCCTGGAGAAGCTACTCGAGAAGCTCAAGGACCCGGAGTTCCGCAAGATCGAGGGATTTCCGATCGCTGAGGACGAAGACATTCTGGCTTTGTCTGATCCGCCGTACTACACCGCCTGCCCGAATCCGTGGATTGCTGATTTTGTCACCCAATGGGAATCCGAAAAGCCTGCTAACCCACAGACCTACCACTATCACCGCGAGCCATTTGCCGCCGATGTCAGCGAGGGAAAAAACGATCCAATCTACAACGCCCATTCCTACCACACCAAGGTGCCGCACAAGGCCATCATGCGTTACATCCTCCACTACACGGAGCCGAGGGATATCTTGTTTGACGGTTTCTGCGGAACTGGCATGACCAGCGTGGCCGCACAGATGTGCAGCTCCCGGGATGTCGTGATGTCACTGGGCTATCAGGTGAAGCCGGATGGTACGATTTTGCAGGAAGAAACGGATGAGAATGGCAAGAAAGTGTGGACGCCATTTTCAAAGCTTGGAGTGCGGCGAGCAGTGCTCAACGATCTGTCACCTGCGGCAACCTTCATCGCCTACAACTACAACACGCCGGTGGATGTCGCTGCTTTTGAGAAGGAGGCAACATGCATTCTCAAAGAAGTCGAAGACGAATGCGGATGGATGTACGAGACCCTACACACGGATGGCAAAACTAAAGGGGTGATTAGTTTCACTGTCTGGAGTCAAGTGTATGCATGCCCAGAGTGTGCAGGGAATATACGATTTGTAGATGAGGCAATAGATGATGAGACTCAAAAAGTTAAAAAGGATTTCAAGTGTCCTCACTGCAATGCGATCGTCACAAAGAAGCAACTCGAAGTACTCCATGTCGAAACATATGACTCGGTTCTCAACGAAACTGTGCGCCCTTTGAAGCGTGAGCCAGTTCTACTTCACTACAAAATAGGCCGGAAGTCATACCAGAAACAGCTCGATGAATCCGACATCTCTCTCCTTGCAAAGATTGAAGGGTTGGATTTTTCTAATGAAATCAAAACGATGGCCTTTGATTTTGAGAATATGTGGGAAGCGCCACGGTTGAAGTCGAAGGGGATTACTTATACTCACCACCTGTTCGTCAAACGAACGCTGCATGTTATGGGCTTGCTTTGGGAAAGGGTCTCAGCGGTAAAGAATGCGGAGATTAGCAATCTACTAAAGTCTCTTGTCCACCATCAAATGGTGAATGCGAGTATTCGAAACACGTACCGACCCGCCTCCTCTTTTGGTAACCGTGCATTGACGAGTGCCTAT
>JALLON010000072.1 GCA_027717925.1 Acidobacteria bacterium AH-259-G07
GCGGCAGGAAATCGAACACGTGTTGCTGCAAACCTTTGGTTGCCGTGTTGCGTTTTGCTCCGCTCCTTCACAGTCGCGGTGTTTCGATTCTCTATGATCGATCGATAGGCCGTGTCACACTTGGTGTGTGGCATGAATCTATCCGAGCCATTTCGGCGGAGGGAGGATACTTATGGCAATTTCGAGGCGAACGTTTCTAGGTGGCATAGGGGTCGGGCTTGCAACGGTCCGCAGCCGTTCCCTACTCCATGCCAGGTCGAATGTAAAACGGTATGCCCGTTTCCGATATCGTAATCAGGTTGCTTACGGCTTACTCGAACAAGACACCATCCATGAACTGAGCGGTTCAATCTTCGCCAAGCCGATCCAAACAGGAAAAACCTATTCCTTGCAGGATGTCAAACTATTGGCACCCTGCCAGCCCACAAAAGTGTTGGCTGTTGGACTCAACTACGGCAGCCATTTGGGCGACCGTCCCAAACCGAAAAATCCGGAACTCTTCTTCAAGTCGCCGTCTGCGCTGCTTGAACCGGAAGGAACAATCATCATTCCACCAGGAACCCAAGATTGCCACTACGAAGGTGAACTGGTAATTGTCATTGCGAAGAAAGCGAAAAGCGTATCGGTGGATAATGCCTCAGCCTATATTTTGGGTGTCACCTGTGGCAACGATGTGAGTGCACGTGACTGGCAAAGGAATGACCTGCAGTGGTGGCGGGCCAAGGGCTCCGATACCTTTGCCTGTCTCGGGCCCACCATTGCCGCAGGTATCAATTACAATGATTTATTGCTCACGACGCGTCTTAATGGTGCAATTAAACAGCAGCAGCGAACCAACGATTTGATTTTCAATGTTGAGACGATCGTGAGTTTTGCCAGTCAATTTATAACGCTCCTACCGGGTGACGTCATTTATACAGGGACCCCCGGACGAACAACTGCAATGAAGCCCGGTGATGTGGTTGAAATCGAAATCGAAGGAATCGGGGTGCTTCGAAACCGCGTTGCATGAAGGAGGAGGGGGTCAGGTATTGGTGCCTGACCCCCCTCCCTTGGGGAAGACTCGAAAATGCTAAATGACTTTCAAGGTGACATGCTATGGAGTGAAATCGAGGAGGTGGTGGGGCAGAAGAATGTCTCGACTCTGGCTGCCGACCGCCTCGTCTACTCAACAGACTGGTCCTGGATACCCCAGATGTGGCTTGACCGAGGAATACAGCCGCCCGCAGCTGACTTCGTGGTGCATCCAGGCTCAGCCCAAGAGATTTCGGCCATTCTAAAAATTGCCAATAGTTATAGGATTCCCGTTGTCCCGTGGGGTGGAGGCTCAGGCACTCAGGGAGGCGCCATACCCACCTATGGAGGCATTCTGTTGGACTTGAAAAGATTGAACGACATTATTGAAATTAATGAGGATTCCCTGTACGTGACTGCTCAGGCAGGGGTGAACGGAAGTCAATTGGAATGGGCTTTGAATGAAAAGAACCTGACCCTACCTCACTATCCAGCATCAGCCAACTGCGCCACGCTCGGTGGCTATCTGGCTCCCCGTGGCTCGGGCACCATTAGTACCAAGTACGGTAAGGCTGAAGATCTGGTGATGAGCATGGAGGTGGTGTTACCGGATTCCACAATCATCCGCACACCGCCCGTGCCAAGTCATGCCGCCGGTCCCGACTTCATGCGACTCTTTCTGGGTTCCGAAGGAACTCTCGGTGTGATAACTGAGGTCACCATGCAAATTGAACGATTGCCGGAGGTGCGTCTGTTGCGGGCCATGCTGTTCAAAGATATTACCACAGGGTTGGAAGCGGGCCGGCGCATGATGGTCCAGCGTCTCAATCCCCTCGTAATCCGCATGTACGACCCTAGCTCGACGGGCTCCCTCGTCAAAGAGGTTTTAGGTTACGAATTGCAGGGCGCCTATATGATCATTGGATTTGATGGCTGGGAGGAAATTGCGCTGGCGCAAGAAAAGCGCGCCCTTGCAATTTGCAAGGAACTAGGTGCGCAGGATCTGGGACGTGAAGCCGGCGAGCGCTGGTGGAATCATCGCTACGATTTTTATTATCCCCCCTGGGGTCTGCACCTGCCTTATTTGTACGGAACCGTGGAAACCATTTCTGTCTTCGACAAGATCGAACAGCTGTACCACGCCAAAAAGGAAGCCCTGGAAAAGACTTTCGAGGATTGGGATCTTAGCTATATCGGGCATTTCTCTCACTGGTTTCCCTGGGGAGCCAGCCTTTACGACCGTTTCATCGTTAAAGACCCGCCCCAAGATCCTCATGAGGCCCTCAAATTACACAACCGGATCTGGGCAGTGGCAGTGCGCACCTCCTTAAAAAACGGAGGAATGTTGAACGAACACCATGGGATCGGCTTGAAACTGAGCCGCTTTATGCGAGCCCAATACGGCCCAGCCTGGCAGCTGCTTGAGACGATTAAACATGCCATTGACCCACATGGCATCATGAACCCCGGGAAAGTGGGCTTTGGGAGAGGACCAGGTGACTAAACGCGGCGCTAGTGTAGACAGAAGCTTCCGCGGAGAGATCGCCAGATACATCAAAGATCCAATTTCCACAACTGAACACTGCCGCTACTCCTTGATGTGCCGGCATGTCTGTCCGGTAGGAAACATTACTCACAGTGAGACTCTAACGCCTCACGGATGGGCACTGGTGGTCGCTTCGGTCAAACGTGGTCTCCTGGCCTGGGATGAGGAAAGCGTCGATATCCTGTACAAGTGTGCGGACTGTGGTCTGTGCCAATCGCACTGTGGAACCAACCAACCTCTTCCTACCGCTATTGCTGCAGCGCGGGCTGAAGTGGTCGAGCAGGGATTGGCGCCGCCTCAAGTATTGGCCATTGATAAGGCACTTCAAAAATGGGCCAATCCTTATGCAAAGCGAGCACCGCGGAAAGTGAAGGTAAAAGGTGTAATTGGATTGTATGTTGGCGATGCAGCACAGTACCTGCATCCGAGCACACTTGAGGCGGCCTTAAAGCTTTTGGAAGCGATGGGTGTCAATCCGGTTCTGGTGGGAGTGGGTTGCTCGAACGGTTTTCTGGCCAGTTCGCTGGGATTGGCGGCTACGGCGACTCAACTAGCCACAGCCATCCTTGGTGAGGTGGTTAAAGCCGACTGTGGAAAGTTGTTGGTAATGAGTCCGGGTGATCTGTACGCGTTCAGGACCCTTTACATTGAACGCTTGAATCTAACCTGGCCACTCGAGGTTGAGGTCGTCGAGGCAACCTCTTTTTTGTACAACGCGTTCAAAAACGGCAAATTATCGTTGAATCGCCAAAACGCCACCCCATCTTATGCATATCACGACCCTTGCCACTCGCCTCGTGTGCGCCGCGAGTACGAGGCGCCCCGCCAGCTTCTTTCCACGGTATTGGGCACTGCCCCGCTTGATCTATTCTGGCGTGAGCAGCGCGCCCATCCCTGTGGGGCAGTGGGAGGACTGGAATTCACTCAACCTGAGTTAGCCACGCAGCTGGCCGAGGCCCGTTTCGCCGATACCCATCGTGCAGGAGCCTCGTTATTAATCACGGAAGATCCCCTTTGCCTGAATCAACTGAAAAAGCATGCCTCTTTTGGCATCGCGGTGAAGGGACTTTATGAAACACTGGCTGAGGGGATCAATGAATAAATCCGGGTACGGAGGTTTTTAATCATGCAGCTTTCAATGCACAACTGGATGAGAGCCGAGCCGATCGAAACCACCATCCGTCGTCTGTCCAAGCACGGCTATGACTCGATCGAAATTAGTGGCGAGCCTGAGAAGTATGACACCAAGGAAGTCAGGAAGCTACTAGAGGAATTCAGTTTGAAATGTTGGGGATCGGTAACGCTGATGCTGGCCCAACGGGATCTTCTGGCCAAGGACGAAAAACAAAGAGCTGAGTCCGTCCAATATGTAAAGGATTGTATTACCATGGTCAAGGAGCTGGAAGGAGAAGAGATCACCATTGTCCCCTCAACGGTCGGTAAAATTAAACCCCAGGGCGAGCCAGAAGAGGAGTGGAAGTGGGCAACCGAGAGTCTCCGGCAGTGCTATGAACATGGCTTGAAAGAGGGTGTCAGACTGGCTCTGGAACCACTCAATCGTTTCGAGACCTACTTTCTCAACCGCCATGATCAAGCCTTATTGCTGGCCCGGGAGGTTGGTTCTGAATGTGGTGTGTGCCTTGACGCGTTTCACATCAATATCGAAGAGGCCAACCCCTACCAGGCGATTTTAAACGTCGCAGAAAAACTGGTTGACTTTCATGTGGCGGACAACAATCGCATGGCTCCCGGACAAGGCACCTGGGACTGGGGGAAGCTCATTAACACGCTCAAGCAAATCGGCTACGATGGGGCACTAACGGTTGAGTTTGTGGCTCCCGTCGACCGCACCCCGGCAAACCCCTATAAGAACGCGCTGGAAAGCGGCGAGGTCGAGCTGACACCAGAAGAACTCAAGTTCATCGAAGATCATGGAAGTAGTACTCTCTCGGATGAGTTCTACAGTTGGCTGGTTGGGGAGTCAATCAAAACACTGCGAAAGTACATGTAAAGGGAGGGGCGAACCAGCGGCTCACCCGAACCAAACCGTGCAGCCAGATCAGTTCGGGCGGGCCACCGGCCCGCCCCTACAGGTTGTAGTTCAACAAACAGCAAAAAAAGACATGGGCTCTGACGTGAAGTGATACCGACGTGAGTAAGACCGTTGTCATCATTGGAACCCTGGACACGAAGGGTCCTGAGATTGCTTATCTTCGGGATCGCCTCCGCAATCTGGGTCTCCATACTCTTGTCGTCGACTCCGGTATCCTGGGTGAACCACTCGATATCGAGCCGGACATCACCCGGGACGAGGTAGCGAAGCTGGCGGGCACCGACATTGAGGCACTGCGCAATGCGGGGAGCCGGGGGAAGGCCGTGCGCGGCATGCAAGCGGGCATCCGCCAATTGGCCCTCAATCTGTATGGCGAGGGCCGGCTAGATGCAGTGGCGTCCCTGGGTGGGGCCGAAGGTGCCGTGCTGGCTGCGACCGCCATGAAATGCTTGCCGGTCGGTATCCCCAAGATTTTGGTAACACCGATTGCCTCAGGTCGACGCCGCTTCGGGCCACTGGTGGGTACACGCGATGTAATGGTGGTTCACTCAGTAGTGGACATTTTAGGTTTGAATCCCATCAGCACCGCCATTTTCGACAACGTGGCCGCCGCATTGAAAGGCATGCTTGGGCATGGACATGGAATTCGTCCGAACCCGACGTCCAAATATGTGGCCATTACCATGCTGGGCAATACCACTGAGGCGGTAATGAGTATTCGTGATGAGCTGGCCAAGCAGGATCTGGAAGCGGTTGTCTTTCACTCCAATGGGGTGGGCGGGCCGGCAATGGAAGAGCTGGCCGCCGACAACCTATTTGTCGGCGTTATTGACTTCACCACCGACGAACTCACCGATGAACTGGTCGGCGGTTTTCATGCCGCAGGACCCCAACGCCTTGCCGGGATCGGCCTTTTGGGCCTGCCTCAGGTGGTGGTGCCGGGTTGTATTGACTTCTCCGTGCACGGACCTGCGGAGGAAGTCCCTGCATCGATGAAGGGACGTCCCCTGTACAACCACAATCCCGAGTTCACGCTGGTTCGTACTCTGCCTGATGAAATGATTCAGTTGGGGCACATTTTTGCTGAAAAGTTGAATCAAGCGAAAGGGCCTGTCGTGCTAATTGTTCCAACGGAAGGTCTTTCCATTCCCAATGTTCCCGGCGGTCCCTTCTGGAACCCGGAAGCCGATGCGGGTTTTCTCCGTGCACTCAGAGAGAGCCTGCGCAAGGACATCCAGGTTTTCACGTATGCACTTCACATTAATAGCCAAGAATTTGCGTTGAAAGTGGCTAACCACTTTCTGGCGCTTCTAAACCAGAAAGGAGAAGCAAATTGAGATGAAAGTTCCAATTGAGCTTCCTTCCAACAACATTGCCGACTTGGCATATCCGGACATTCAGGCCTATTTGCAGCATTGTGATTTGATCATGATACCCATGGCCAGCACCGAGCAGCATGGTCCGCACTTGCCTTTGTGTACGGACACCGTGACGGCATTGGAGATAGCTTCGCGCGTCGCCGCAATCAATAACATGCTGCACACGCCTGTGGTGTGGACGGGCTATTCACCTCAGCACATGGCAGGGCCCGGACAGGGGCGGGGGACCATCACCATCAGGGCTTCGACCCTGAGTGCCCTGCTTTATGACATTTCCCGCAGTCTGATCCACCACGGTTTTAACAAACTGATTTTCATCAATGGCCATGGCTCAAACGTTAAGGTTATTGACCCGGTCCTGCGGAAGATCCGCTACCAGACGGGAGCACTGGTGGGTTTTTGCAAGCCTTACATGGAACGCTACGTCGGTCTGATGGAAGGTCTGATGGAAAATCCACCCGACGAAACTCCAGGCTGGCATGCCAGCGAATTGGAAACTTCGCAAATGCTGGCCCATAATACTCAGCTGGTTAAGATGGACAGAGCGGTCAAGACCTTGACCCACATTCCGCGCTGGCTCCCGGGCAAATTCGGGAAAAAGGATGGAGCACCCGACATTCAGTTTAAAGGCTACAGCTATTTTCACTTTCCCATGGAACATCACGAGTTCACGGAGACGGGCGTGATTGGCAATCCCGAACGTGCGACGATTGAAAAAGGTGAGGAGGCCTTACGACGTTACGCGGAGCATGCTGCCGAAGCAATCCGGGAGTTAAACACGGTCAAGGTGAAGGTCCACAACCGCGAATTCATCGATCGAGTGTGATGAAGTCAGTCCTTTCAGTCTCAAGCCTGTTTGTCATTACAATTTTCGGCGTTCAAATGGGATCCATTAGCCCGAGCGCCGGCGCTAGCCAACCGCGCATCCGCGGTCGTGAAGGTTTTTCCGTGGAGGAGGTTTACTCTCCTGCCAAAAGCGGCTCGGTCGTGGCCATGACCTTTGACAGCCGGGGCAGACTAGTGTTCTCACGGGAAAAGGACCCCGTTTTTGTATTGCTTGATAAGGACAGGGATGGTCGAGCCGAGGGTGAGCAGATGTTTACCGATTACGTCACCAACTGCCAGGGTCTTCACTTTTACGGCGATGACCTGTTGGCGGTCGGCGATGGTCCTGAGGGACCGGGTCTTTATCGAGTGATCGACAACAATGGAGACGGCAGGGGTGATCGTGTGGTCACGCTGGCCCGTTTCACCCGCAGAATGGGCGAACACGGGCCGCATGCTGTGTTCTTTGGACCTGAAGGGTTTCTTTATGTGGTTCTGGGCAACCACACCGGGCTGGTGGCTACTCCTGATCCCCTTTCACCTCACAAGGACTATATCGAAGGGCAACTCTTGCCCAGGTACAAGGATCCACGTGGCCACGCCAGGGATATTCGCGCGCCCGGAGGGACAATCGTGCGCCTGGATCTGGATGCCAAAGACCAGGACTGGCAAATGTTCGCCGGTGGATTCCGTAATGCTTATGACGCCACCTTCAATCTGCTGGGAGAGCTCTTTACCTTGGACTCGGACATGGAATGGGACATCGATCTTCCCTGGTTTCGTCCCGTGCGAACTAATCACATTGTCCCGGGCGGCGAATACGGCTGGAGAACAGGCTCCGGGAAAAGGCCTGAGTACTATCCTGACAGCTTGCCGGCAATGACAAATGTGGGAAGGGGCTCACCCGTGGGTGTGACCTTCTACCAGCACTACGCTTATCCCCAAGAGTATTACGACTCGTTTATGCAGGGGGATTGGTCGCGAGGCCGCATCCTGGTTGGTTTTCTTCAACAATCTGGAGCGACTTACACAGAGAAGTCTGAAGAATTCGTTTTGGGAGAGCCCCTGAACCTCACTGACTTGGAAGTAGGTCCCGACGGATCGCTCTATTTTTCCAAAGGTGGGCGCTTCACCGAGGGGGGAATCTACCGGGTCGTTTACGGCGGGAAAGTAAAGGGACAAGCAATCAAACGAAACTCGCTCCTAGCCCGTTCTCTCGCTGTAGGAAATTCGATCGATGACGCTCTCACCCAGCCCCAACCCCGATCAGCCTGGAGCCGGGCGAAGCTGCTCAAGATGCAGGCTCGCATGGGCCGCAAATGGGGCACGGATTTGGTCAAGGAACTCCGAAGATCGCGCTCTTCTCCCGAGCGCCGGGTTCGCGCCTTGGAACTGCTGCAGGTCTATGGACCAGACCCCGGCGAAAGATTCTTGACTTCACTGGGAAAAGATCGTCAATGGGAAGTTCGGGCCGCTTCTGCCTATTATCTTGGACTCCACAAAAGTGACTCGGCTCGCCGCGGACTGATTCGCCGTCTTAGGAACGATGCCCACCCATTCGTCCGCCGGCGCGCTTGCGAGGCGCTGATTCGGACCGAAATCCACCCGGGAATGAGCCTGCCCATTTCCCCGAGGCGTGATCTTTTTCCGTTGCTGAAGGAGTCGGATCGGTTCCTGCGTTATGCGGCTCGCCAGGCTCTGCGTCGCGTCAACCGGAACAAGTGGAGGGATGACGCTCTAAAGCTGGATGATTATCCGGCCGTCACGGAAGCGCTGCTGGCCCTGGTCCAAACCGTTCGGGGGACCAACGACGTTCCCTTTCTACTGGAAAGGGAGCTGGAATTACTGGATGCCCACCCAGATGATGACGACCTTCGAGGACTCCTTCGGGTCATCCATCTCACCATGATCAACGATGAAGGAGTTAATGACTCGGAAATTTACGAGTCCATGGGGGAGCTGCTAATGTCCCGGTTCCCTACACAAAACCAATCTTTGAATCGGGAGATCGCACTGACCCTGGCCCACCTGGAAACACCCGGCGCCATCAGCAAGATCCTACAACAGTTGGAGAATCCACACACACATCGCCAGCAGCAAATCTTCTATGCCTACTGTCTGCGCGCCTTTAAACAAGGTTGGGAATCCGAAGAAAAGGATGCTCTGGTTCAATGGTTCAAAAAGACACAGGAACAGCATTGGAAGGGTGGTGCCAGCTTCTTGGGTTACCTGGAGAGTATGTGGAATGACTTTTTAGAGGTCATGCCACCCGAAGAAAAACAAGTGGCCATGGAGCGTGTTCCTTCCCTGACTGCACAGACCCTGGACTCCGTGGAAGCTTCGGGACTTCCTTTCCGGCGACAAAACTACATCCCGACGCTTTCCGAAAAGGAATTAGAGGAATACCTGCTCTGGGATCCGATGAGTTACACCGGCAAACCGGAGAACGGAAAACCGGCGTACGAGAAGGCTTTCTGCGCCAACTGCCATATTTTTGGCGAAATTGGTCGCGAGGCCGGTCCGGATCTGAGTGACGTCGGAAAACGGTTCCAGAGGAAGGATCTGATTGAGGCGATTCTTTATCCTTCCAGGACCATCTCTGACCTCTGGACTGCGGTCGAAATCGTGACCAAGGATAACACTTCGGTCATTGGAGTCATTTCGCGTGAGGATGCCGAATCCGCGATCATGCTGACAGCCGCCGGATTCCGCGTGACCATTCCTAAATCGGATGTCCAATCCCGAAGGGTTTCCGAAAGCTCGCTCATGCCGGAGGGATTGTTGAATAACCTGACCCGTAGAGAAATAATCGATCTGTTCGCGTTTCTCGAACAGGGTCCGCACATCCAGCAAGAGAACAGTCGAGAATGAGCTTAACGATCAATAGGGCAAGCGGATTTCGAATGAAGGAATTTTTGACAGAGATAGTAAAAGCCCGTGTTTCTGAAGAGGGCTGGACATGGTTAAAAAAGGTCCTGCAGGCAGCCAATGCACCTATGCCAGTGAATCAATTAATGGGCCATTACACCGGAGCATCACGAAAAGTGGGCAAACACGCCCTCCTTCTCAATGACCTGGAAAAAAAACATCTGCATTCCCTCAATCCGGAGCTTCCCTTGGACCACTGGGGAGTGGATGAAGCCGCCCGCGCTGTGCTGGTGCTTAGTCTTTCTCATCTTCCCTCTGATCGGTATGCTGAGTTGGTTCTGCAGTGTTACGAATATGGGGACAGCCGCGAGCAGCAAAGTTGGCTGCGAGCCTTAAGCCTCTTGCCTGACTGTGAACATTTTCTCGCGACCGCGGTGGACGCCTGCCGGACGAATATTATCCCGCTTTTTGAAGCCATTGCTTGTGAGAACCCATACCCTGCTCGTCACTTTCCCGAACTCAATTTCAATCAAATGGTTATGAAGAGTTTATTTAGTGGAATCGCACTCCAACGGATCGTCGGGTTGGAGTCCTGCTTTAATCGCGAACTTTCCAGGATGGCTGACGATTACGTGAGTGAGCGCGAGGCGGCCAGCCGCGAAGTTCCATCGGATATTTGGCTGGTACTGACGCCCCACATCGCTTCTGACCGGAAGCGGCGCGTCTATCGTTATCTCCATTATGAGGATCCTGATCATCGCTACTGGGCAGCGGTCAGCCTGGGCTACACCCGAGACCCTGAAAGCTGCACCGAGCTGGAGAA
>JALLON010000073.1 GCA_027717925.1 Acidobacteria bacterium AH-259-G07
TGGTAGATTTCCCTTGATCTTTTGCTGAAGCGATTCGACATTGTCCCCCATGGTGGCTGAAAGGGGGATGATTTCGCAATACTCAAACTGCCGGCTGTAAAACTCGATTACGGGAAGAATCTTTCCCTTGTTCACTAAATCCACTTTATTGAGGGCCAAAATGGTGGGCTTTTGCGTCTTTTTGACCAGATCAAGGACATATTCCTCTCCTTTGCCGTAGCTCTCTGAGACGTCCACAACCTGAACTACGAGGTCGACCCCGTTCAGGGAATCGTAAACTTCTTCCATCATCCGTTTGTTCAATCGATATCCAGGCCGATGAATTCCCGGAGTATCCACGAAAATGGTCTGGCAGTCTTCCCTTGTTAGAACACCCAGGATACGATTGCGGGTGGTTTGGGGCTTCTCACTGACAATGGCAATTTTCTGTCCAATGAGTCGATTCAAAATGGTGGATTTGCCGACGTTAGGGCGACCGATAAGGGCGACGAAACCTGATTTGCTCATGAGGAATCAACTGACAGCTGACAACTGACAAATGAGGAGTCAGGAGTCAGGAGTCAGAATCCAGAATTCCAATCAGTTGTCAGTTGTGTTGTCAGGTGGTCAGCTTTGGCTCCTTTGTTTCTTTGTTCTTTTCTCGCAGCGCTCTACGCGCGCAGCGCGTCTCGATTCGGTCCCAGAGTATTCGGGCAACCTCCCTCTTAGGAAGACGGGGAAATTCTTCTTCGTTCCCATCACGCCCGATCATGATTACCTGGTTAAAGTCAGCTTGAAACCCTCGATCGCTCCGCGAAATATCGTTACCTACCACAAGATCCAGCCCCTTTTCCTGCAACTTTTTGCGCGCATTCTCCCGTAGCGCATCAGATTCCGCGGCAAATCCCACCAAAAACTGCCACTGCTTCTTCCTTGCCAGCTCCTTAAGGATGTCGGGTGTTTTCTGCAGGTGTATGACGGATTTGGCTTCCTCCTTTTTGATCTTCTGTGAAGAGGCCTCAATCGGTGCAAAGTCGGAAACGGCTGCGGCCATCACTACGACGTCGGCATCGCCGAAACGCTCAAAAACCGCCTGTGCCATCTCTCGCGCGGAGCGAACCGAAACCAGATCTATGCCCTCGGGAGGTTCAAGCTGAGCAGGTCCGGAGATCAGCGCAACCTGAGCGCCACGCAGTTGAGCTTCACGAGCAATGGCATATCCCATCTTTCCCGAGGAACGATTAGAAATAAAGCGAACCAGGTCAATGTCCTCAACCGTAGGACCTGCGGTGACGAGAACCCGTTTTCCCATCAGAGATTTTTCCCGCCTGAGGGTATTGAGAACCGCTTCCGAGATTCGTTCAGGTTCCGCCAGACGGCCCTCACCTTCTTCCCCACAGGCAAGATAGCCGGAATCGGGCTCCACAATGACCACTCCTCTTTCTCTTAGAATCCTTAAATTCTCCCGGGTTGCAGGATGGTGCCACATCTCAACATTCATGGCAGGGGCGATGACCACTGGTATCACGATTGAGAGGTAAAGTGTGCTCAAGAAATCGTCGGCGATGCCGTGAGCAAACTTCCCCAGGATGTTGGCGGTTGCCGGAGCGATGAGGAGGAGACCGCTCTTTCGAGCTAACGCGATGTGCTCGATTTCAACCGTGTGATCGCTGAAAAGATCTGAAATAACCTTGTTCCCAGAAAGCTTCTCCAAAGTGAGCGGGGTAACAAACTGCATGGCGTGTCGGGTCATGACCGGGAGAATTTCAAAGCCTTCTCGCTGCAAAAGCCGGAGAATGATGGGTGCCTTGTAGGCTCCGATGCACCCGCTTACACCCAGAATAATTCTCACTCCTCTTCTTCCTCTTCCTCCAGAATCTCATAAGGAACGAGACCCTGCTCGACCTCCTGGATGCTGATATAAGACGGTTTTCCTGTCTTGACATCTATCTTGGGAGGTGCTCCATTTTGAATCTGCTTGGCACGCTCTGCGGCCACCAAGATAAATCTGAACTTACTATCGAACTCTTTAGGAATTTTGATGATCATTCAGCTCCCCTTAAAAGTTTTGATAATCTCCTCTGCTTGTTCCGTTTGTCTCCTCAAGCCACAGCGAGCAGCTATGATAATTGATTTCAACTTACCCAATGATTCTTCGATTTCTCTATTAATGATAACGTATTGATAGTTCCTGTAATACTTGAGCTCCTCTTTTGCAATTTGCAGTCTTCTGTCAATGACGCTCTCATCGTCCGAGCCCCGACCCTTCAAGCGCGCCTCCAGCACCTCCAGAGAGGGTGGAAGCACGAAAATCAACACAGCTTGCGGGTTTTTCTCTTTAATCTTCATGGCTCCCTGAACGTCAATTTCCAGGATTACATCGTTACCAGCTGCCAACTGGGCATCAACGAAAGCCTGGCTCGTTCCATAGAGATTTCCATGGACCTGAGCATACTCCAGGAAGGAGTCTCGCCGGACCATCTCTTGAAACTCCTTCTCGGAGACAAAGGAATATTCGGCCCCATCACGTTCTCCGCGACGAGGCTTGCGGGTCGTGTGGCTCACGGAGAATTCCAGACCGGAGACTTCTTTTAACACCCGATTGGTCAAACTAGTTTTCCCGGAGCCTGAGGGAGCACTGATGACAATAATGTTTCCTCTATTCGACATTTTGAACTTGTTCTCGGATCTTTTCCATTTCCGTCTTCCCGTCGACCGCCGGCTTCAGGATGGCAGCCAGCGGGGATTTGGAAAGA
Organism: Acidobacteria bacterium AH-259-G07; assembly: GCA_027717925.1. GTDB lineage: Bacteria > Acidobacteriota > UBA6911 > RPQK01 > JADFOI01 > JALLOL01. Next base: position 2,736 of record JALLON010000073.1, read on the forward strand.
ATGGTGTTCATCTCTCGGCTCATCTCCTGACAAATGAAGTCTAAGCGTCTCCCTATTACTTCACCCTCCCCGGCGCTCAACTCTTCTTGGAAGTGGGTGATGTGACTGCGCAAACGTGTGATTTCCTCTGAAATATCGGAACGCTCCGCATAATATAGGATCTCTTTGGCCAACCGGTTTTCGTCAATTACCTGTTCTTGGGTAAGCTCTTGGATGCGGCACATCAGCTTGCGTCGATAGTGATCGGGAATTTGTTGTGCCTGCTCAGCAATTCGATCAGTGAGCTGGGAAACCTTTTGAATTCGATTCTCTATATCTTTCTTCAGTGCCTCTCCTTCGCTGCATCGAGCGCCAACGACTTTTTCTAAAGCTTCCCGAACCGCCTCCAGAATTGTTTGCAAAATTCTCTGGGAAGAAACGTCCAGCGGACGGGCTGCAACGACTCCTGGAAGTGGCAAGAGAGTCGCGACATCGAGAACGCCCTGTACGCCTAAGGTGCGGACCCTCTCGGCAACCGAAAGATAGTTTTGCACAACAGCCTCATTAAAGTCGTACTGGTCGGTGGATTTAAGGATGAGATTAATGTAGATATCCACCCGCCCCCGACCCAGATGGGATCGCACCTCTTTGCGCAGATCCGACTCAAAAAAAGTCAGCTCTTTGGGAAGACGCGCATTGAGATCGAGGTAGCGACCGTTCACCGTCTTGATCTCAACAACGACATCCATCTCTTCAATTGACCTGGCGGCTTGTCCAAATCCTGTCATACTGCGCATGATTATCGTGTTCCCATTTCCTGCGATGGTACAAACCCTGCGTCGGAGAATTGAAGATCGTACAGTTTCCGATACACTCCGGAACGATTCAATAAACTGTGGTGATCTCCAATCTCGACGATCCGGCCCTCTTTCAAGACAACGATTCGGTCAGCCACTCGGACCGTTGACAGGCGATGAGCAATAACCAGGGTCGTACAATGCCGCATGAGACTGTAGAGGGCCTCTTGAATCAAACGCTCTGACTCGCTGTCCAACGCTGAGGTCGCCTCATCTAGTATCAAGATTGGGGCATTCTTCAAAATCGCTCGGGCAATGGCAATCCGCTGGCGCTGCCCTCCGGAGAGTCGCTGGCCACGCTCTCCAATGAACGTTTCATATCCTTGAGCAAGACTTTGAATAAAACCATGGATGAAGGCCGCGCGGGCCGCTTCAACGATCTCCTCCATGGTGCAGTCCTCTCTGCCGTAAGCGATATTGTCTTTGATTGTGTCGTTGAATAAAAAAGTGTCCTGTGTGACGATGGCGATCTGGCCGCGCACAGAACGTAAGCTCACTTCACGGATGTCGGTTCCATCGATGGTGATACGGCCGGAAGTCACATCATAAAAGCGAGGGATCAGGCTGGCCAAACTGCTTTTCCCGGCCCCACTACTTCCAACCAGAGCCACAATCTCCCCTTTCTTGATGCGGAGATCAACATCGTGCAGAGCCGGATTTGAGGAATAGCTGTCATAAGAGAAGGAAACCTTCTCAAGGGCAATCTCGGTCCGAATCGGTGACAAATCTTTCGCCTCCGGTGGGTCTTTGATTTCGACATCAGTTTCCAGCAGTTCAAAGATTCGGTTGGAAGAAGCAAAAGCCTGCTGAAAGTACAGGTGCATTCGGGACAGCTTGCGCACCGGATCATACAGGCGAAAAAGGGCGGCTACAAACACCACAAAAGCGCCAATTGTAAACCCTCGATTGATCTGATAGTTAGCGTACAAGAGAAACGGGACAAAAGAGATATAGCCGATAAATTCCACTAAGGGCGAAGTGAGCGCACTGATGCGCGTCGCTCGGAGGTTGACGCCAACCAATCGATCGGTAGAGTGGTCGAATCGCTTCCTTTCATACTCTTCCATTCCAAAGGCCTTGACGATTCGGTGACCGGTAATGCTCTCCTGAAGAACATGAGAGATTTCCGAGAGATTCTCCTGGCTTCGCCAACTCACTGTTCGCATCTTTCGGCCCAGCTTGACTGTTACCGAGAGAACCAATGGGGCAATCAGGAAAGATAATAAGGCCAGCTTCCAATCGGTGTAGAAGACCAGGCCCAAGAAGAATACGAGCAGCAGCACTTGACGCATAAAGTCCGTGAGGGTTTTACTGACTGTCTCTTGAAGTCGCTCGGTATCGGTGATAACACGAGCCATCAATTTTCCTGTGGGATTCTCTGCGTAGAAGGACAAAGAGTGGTCCAACAAATGCCTGTAAAGCTGCTTCCTCAAAGCGGCCACCACTTGCTGACCACTGTAACTCATCGAGTATTCCGCAAGGTAAAGGAAGACTCCCTTTGAGAACGAAAAGGCAACCAGAAAGAAAGCTATTTTTCCCAAACTGTTTTGATCCAAGCCAAGATAATGCTGAAGAAAAGCGAACTTGTCGTTGCCGGTGGCTCCCACCCCCGCCGTAGTGGACAATTGATCAAAGATGGGCCCTAGCAGCATGATGACGAGCGTCTCCAAGGCACCACTGAGCACCAGAAGGAATAAAGCAAATACCAGCAGATGGAGATTCGGCCGGATGTAAGGGAAAAGTTTGCGGAAATCAGTCATTTCGGGGATTTTAACAGGTTCCAGATTCCAAGTTCCAGGTTCCAGGTTTCAGGCAACCTGAAACCTGGAACCTGTCGGTTGTCACCCCCTCAGCATCTATTATAAGGTGGAATCATGATTCGAACCATCGAATGGACTGATCAGGGTGTGGTCATGATCGACCAGCGGCTGCTTCCCACCGAAGAAGTTTACAACACGTATCAGACGGTGGAAGAAGTGGCTGAAGCGATTAAGACGATGGTGATTCGAGGAGCTCCCGCCATTGGAGTTGCGGCGGCTATGGGGGTTGCCCTTGGCGTGAACAACCTGACCTCCAAAGAAAATCTGCAGGAAAACTTTGCCAGGATCTGTCAGACCGTCCACGATACGCGACCGACCGCCCGCAACCTTTTTTGGGCAATTGAACGGATGAAAGACGTCTGGGAGCGTCACAAGGAAAGTCCTCTACAGGAGATCCAGGCTGCTCTAAAGGAAGAAGCCATCGCGGTTCACCGGGAGGACATCGAGATTAACCGGAAGATCGGAGAATATGGCAAGCAGCTTTTTTCCGAGAAGACAAATGTTCTCACTCATTGCAATGCCGGTGCCTTGGCAACCGCCGGCTACGGTACAGCCTTGGGTGTCATACGGGCGGCCGTGGAGAGTGGGAAAGACATCCAGGTTTTCGCCGACGAGACGCGCCCCTTTCTTCAAGGTTCGCGGCTGACCGCTTGGGAGATGATGAAGGAAAATATCCCTTGTACACTGATCACGGATAACATGGCAGGACACTTTATGAAATCGGGCCAGGTCCAGGCTGTGATCGTGGGGGCCGATCGCATCGCGCGAAACGGCGACGTGGCCAACAAAATTGGAACTTATTCGGTGGCTGTTTTAGCTAAGGAACACGGGATTCCCTTCTATGTTGCGGCACCTCTCTCGACCCTTGATCTTGATACTCCGACCGGTGAGCAGATTCCCATCGAGCAGCGCAATTCCAAGGAAGTGACTGAAATTAAAGGGCAAGTTTTGGCTCCTTCCAGCGTCACTGTGGCCAATCCCGCCTTCGATGTCACCCCGAATCGGCTCGTCTCTGCCATCATTACGGAAAAGGGGATTGCCCGAGCCCCATACGACAAGTCGATTCAGGCGTTGTTCGAGAAATGATTGTTCTGGGCATCGAGACAAGCTGCGATGAAACAGCTGCAGCTCTTCTAGAGGACGACAAAACTGTCCTCTCCAGTGTGGTGGCCTCACAAATCCCAGTACACACCGACTTTGGAGGTGTCGTTCCTGAGCTCGCCAGCCGGGAGCATGTGGACAACATTTGTTTTGTGATCGAGCGATGTCTAAAGGAAGCCGGCGTCAGCTGGAAAGAGATCGGGGCCATAGCAGTCACGCGGGGCCCGGGCCTGGTCGGTGCCCTATTAGTGGGAATGGCTTACGCAAAGGGATTGGCCTATGCATTGAAAATCCCTTTTGTGGGAGTCAACCATCTAGAGGGACACATCTGTTCAATCTTTCTCGATCATCCCAATGCGGAATTGCCGGCTCTTTCTCTGGTGGTCTCCGGCGGCCACACCAGCCTGTTTTACCTCAAGAAAGTCACTGAGTACGAGGATATTTCAAAGACTCGAGATGATGCTGCCGGGGAAGCCCTGGATAAGCTCGCCAAACACTTAGGGCTCGGGTATCCGGGTGGACCTGTGATCGACCGATTGGCTCCTGACGGAGATCCTCACAGCGTTCCCTTTGCCATTCCGAAGATAAGTGATCACAGCCTGGACTTTAGCTTCAGTGGAATCAAGACGGCGGCGCTGCGACATCTTCACGAACACCACATTTCCCCTCTCGAGCCGCACACCTCGAAGGCTCCCCGAGAAGTGCCCCAGCCCATTCTGGATCTCTTGGCAAGCTATCAAAGCTCGATTGTGGATCAGCTTTTGAATCGTTTAGAGCGCGCACGCAAGGGGCGTGAGGTTGGTTCGATTCAGATCAGCGGAGGAGTCTCCTGCAACAGCGAACTTCGCCGGCGGAGCACGGACTTTTTCAAAGAGCGGGGACTCCCCGTCTATTATCCGCGACCCGAGCTGACCACGGACAATGCCACCATGATAGCCGCTGCCGCTGCTGCTCGAATCCGTTCAGGGGCTGCCGACCCCTGGGATCTCACGGCCGATCCGAACCTGGCCCTCATAGGCCACCCCCAGCCACAAGAATTTACAGATCCTCAGCCTTTGGGTTGAAGGAGAACCAAGGCGCGATTGCATCAGGGTCGACACAGCGCCTCCCCTGCACGTGTTCTCTCTTGTTTCGGAACTTGCCCCGAAGTCGCCAGACCTCTCGATAAGCTGGAAGTGAGTTCCACTCGAAGAAAAGAACGTAGAGAAAAATCCCCAGATCCCGAATCCACATATGGGGAAAGCACCTCCTTCGGACCGCCGAATCCAGGTTCTTCATGCGCATTAGATAGCGGTTCTTCACAGAATGATAGTTCACCAGCCGGGAGAGTTGGCGCCGGCGTGAGGGCAAAACGTGACGGCAGTGAAGGGCCACAGCTCGGGGTTCATAGATGGCCTTCCATCCTCGCAATTGAGCCCTCCAGGCGAGGTCGGCATCTTCACGATAGGCAAAAAAATCTTCGTCCAGATACTCGTCCTCAATGCGGAGATCTTCGAGCATAGCTCTTCTGCACAGCAAGGCCGCCCCCGTGATGCCGAAAACGAGCTGACGGCGGTCGTATTGTCCACCGTCTACTTCCTCACTTCCCCGGTCCAAGTGTCTTTGCGAAAGTGTAAAAAAGATACCGGTGCTGTCCAGAATGGGAGAACCCCGTCGAAAAACTTTCTGCCCCCCGGCGTTCATTCGATACAGCTTCCCACCCGCCATTCCCGCTTTGTCAACCTGGTTGAGGGCCGCCAGGAGAACTTCCAGATAATCGGACTGCAAAATTACATCCGCGTTCAGAAGTAGGGCGGCTTCAAAATCCTCGCTCAACAGATTGTGGTTATGACCAAAACTGTACCCACGATTTTCCGTCGATTGATGGAGTTGCACGCCAAAACGCCGCGCGATGTCACCTGTTGCATCTTGAGAAGCATTGTCAAAGATCTTCACACGAACCTTAATCGTTTGCCCTTGCACCGACTCCAGGCAGCGAGCCAGAAAAGGCTCCTCGTTGTGTGTCACCAGACTCACCAGCAATGGATTTTCGCTCCCTGTTATCATCGCCTTATAAAGAGCCTCCGGATCCACATTCCGCATTGGACGGGAAACCATAACAGTGGATAGGAATAGGGATAGTGCTTCTTCAAGTACTTCAACAGGTTTGTGTAAAAAATTGAAACGAAAACGGGGTAGCTGAGAGTGTCCAAAGCCAAACCACCCCGGTGGATCACCGGCAGATTGGGAAAATAGAAGATCTGCCAAGCAGTGGCCCGCAGTCGCTTACAAAAATCTACATCCTCAAACCAGGCTGGATAAAATCTTGGGTCGAATCCTTCCAATTCCTCCCACGCTCTCTTACGCATTAACCAGAAGGCGGCTGCCGGCTGTTCGGCCTTCAATAGTCGATGGCCGGCGGTAGAAAGCACATCGCTGTGTGCCTCCACACTGGAGCAGGGCTTCGCCAATCCACCGCGAACCCACCGTGTCAGCTCGTCGATAAAGAGCGCATCGGATAAGACACTCTTCCAGGTGGGAAAAAGCCGAAGCTGAAAGAGGTGCTGTGGCCGGCCGGTTTCGTCCCTGAGGGAACCACAAATGATGGCGGCACGAGGGCGTTTCTCCATCTCGCGATAGAGCTGCCGGAGGCTGTCCGGGACCACCTCGACATCCGGATTCAAGAGCAGAATGAAATTGGAGCAGGTTCGAGAGAGGCCTTCATTTGCTCCACCTGCAAAACCCCGATTTTCCCCAAGGGCAAGGACCTGAACTCCTGAATAGTGCCGAATATCCTCCAGGCTGGAGTCAGTCGAACCATTGTCCACGACCCAGATTTCCTTCAGCTCATTGCTTAAGGGAGCAAGCGAGGCCAGCAGACGGGCCAAGTGATTCCCGCTGTTCCAATTGACAACGACCACGCTCAGATCCATCTCAAGCTCCTCAACTCCGCTCGCAGTTCGCTTAGAGTCTTCAGATGCTTTGCTCTCACTTCTTTAACAACTGCGGCGTAAGCGAGTGCTGATCTTCCCCCGACCAGCAGAGCGACTCGATGGCCCAAGTGACGACGCAGTTTCCTCAGCTCTTCGGGCAGTCGTGGATCATCGGACGGGTAAACGATGCTGAGGGCCACCACTCCAGCTCTTTTCTGCCGCGCAGCGGCTGCAATTTCTTCGGCGGGAAGGCCCGCACCCAGGTAGGTGACACCCCAGCCTTCGGATTCGGAGGTCGCGGCCACAATCAAAGCTCCCAGCTCGTGGAATTGGCGCACCGGTGTCGCCGCGATCAGATGAGGAACGGAGTCTAAGACCTCCTCACACGCCTGCATTCCTCCAAGGAAGGAGCGCACCACCGCCGAAGCCATGTGCTCATGCACCACTTTGAGGGATCCTTGGCTCCAGAGATTCCCGATTTTCTCCATCAAGGGGACCAGCACACCTTCCATAAGGTGAGGCTGACTCAAATCGACAGCGGCGCGTTCGAGCTGATTCTTCAGTTCATTGGCATTCAGCTGCTTGACGGCCACCAAACAAGCACTGAAATGCGACTCAGCATCCGATTTCTCAAAAGAGGCCTTCACGGTGCCGACCTCGACCATGGCTTTTTGATCTGCAGCCACCAATTCCTCCAGCTCCCTGTTGTCAAGGTGGACCACCTGACCGATCCTGCGTCCGCCATCGATTGCCCGACGCAAGAGCAGCAGTTTTTCGATATCTGCGTCTGAGTAGAAGCGGCGATTTGCAGACCTACGCGAAGGCCTCACTGCCTGGTAACGCTTTTCCCAAGCACGCAGGACATCGGGTTTCAAGCCCGTTCGGCGAGAGACGACACCCATGGGATGACGGGGCGTGAAATATCGCGAATCGGCCTCCATCGCTTCA